>CAZBFT010000015.1:0-8517 GCA_964491465.1 uncultured Pseudomonadales bacterium | reverse complement strand
GTGATATACTTTACAGTTATCTATGGTTATGCCGATGCCAGATGATGTAACAGGCGAACTTGCAAGACAAAAGAAAAGAGGAGTGCTATTGGTTTTGTCTGGACCAAGCGGGGTGGGGAAAGATACGGTAATGCTTAAGCTTTTAGAAAAATACCCCAACATGGAAAAGTTGGTGACGACTAACAGTCGCCCCAAGAGAGATGATGAAAAGGATGGCTTTGATTACCATTTTGTTACCCGAGAAGAGTTTGAAAAGTTGATAGCAGAGGAGGCTTTTTTTGAATGGGTGGAGTATCGTGGTCATTACCGAGGCGGACAGACCAAACATGTCCAGGATGCGCTCGACTCTGGGAAGGATGTAATCTGGCGTATAGACGTACGCGGTGTGATGAATATCCGCGCCAAGGTAAAGGAGATTTTCCCTCACTCGGCATTTGTACTGCTGGCAGTAAATGAGTTGGAAATACTCAAGAAGCGGATGGAAGAGCGGGCGAGTGAGTCCCAAACAGACCTAGAATGGAGCGTAGATATGGCGATGTGGGAACAGCGACAGTGGCACCATTTTGATTATGTGGTCGAGAACAACGATGGTAATCTGGGAAAAACGGTGGAAGCTGTTGCTAAAATCGTCGAGACCACGCGAATGAAGGTAGTCTGACAGATTGCTGAATGTTGACCTCGGGTGTACAATTCTGTCTTAACGTGCCTGGCTTAACCGTAAATTCATCCATTGCCCGCGCAGTCAAAGCGTCCTTCGACGAGGAAGTAGCGTTTCTTTCCACTCTGGTTAAAGCCAAAAGTCCCAACCCTTATACCGCCCAAGATTCACCCCTGCACGAACCAGTGGAAGGGGAGATGCCCACGCTCCTATTTGACAAATTAAAGGAAATTGGACTGTCGCCCAGATTTTTGGGTGCCAGTAAAGAAAGACCCAATGTCGTAGCCGAGTGGGGAGAGAAGAGAGGGCGAACCAGCCTAATGCTCAACGGGCATATGGATACGATCCCACCGGAGTCAAAAGATGTGGTTTCGCCTTATTCTGGAGCAGTACGCAATGGCAGACTTTATGGGCTGGGTGCGCTCGACATGAAGGGGACCTTAGCAGCGTATATTTTTGCGGTCAAAGCCTTGATGGATGCCAAGGTTAAACTGTCCGGCAAGTTACTTCTTGGCCTGGTAGTGGACGAGGAGAGTGGGGCGTGTAGTCCGTTTGGTACCAAATATTTGCTGGAACAGGGGTGTATTCCGAAGGCATGTTTTATTGGGGAGCACGGCAGCAAGTATGTGAGGGTAGGACAGCGCGGGAGCTACCGTTTCAAAATTATTACCCGCGGAGAGAGTGTGCATACAGGTGTCTCTGCTTGGGAGCGGGGTGAGAGTGGACACAACGCGATAGTGGATATGTCGCGGATAATTGAAGCCTTGCAAGGTACAGAAATTCCATTTAAGCAGTCGAGATTGTTCGCTGAGCGTAAGCCGATGTTTACATACCCCACCAAGATCGAGGGAGGGACAGCAGTCAATGTGGTACCGAATCGTTGTGAGGCTTATGGTGATGTTCGTTTGTTGCCAGGGAATTCAGATGCACAGGTCAAGATTTTGATGGTAGAAAAGTTGGCCAAACTAGGAATTCCTTATGAGATTGTGGACTTGGCGTACGTCCCCGCGGTAGAGATAGACCCAAGAGAGCCGGTAGTTTTAGCTTTACAGAAAGCGGCCAAAGAAGTGCTAGGGTATTTGCCGGAAACTAAGGTTTCAGGGCCGGGGACTGACGGATGGATGATGGTCAAGCGAGATATTCCTACAATCATGGGGTTTGGACCAGACGGAGGAGGCGAGCACGGGCGAGGGGAGTGGATAGACCTGGAGTCACTACGCAAGGTAACAGAGGTGTACGCCCGGTTTATCTACGAGTATTTGGGGTAAGATAGGTGGATGCACACACACTCTCCGATTAACTGGATTTTGATTTTTGGGCTTTTGATATTGGGGACGGGCGTATTTTTGGTTTCGCTATATTTTGCGTCGATCGCGGGATTAAGAAATAAACTAGGATTGGTCGGAGGAGATTTGCGGACCGCGGTGCACCCCAACGAGCTTTCAAGAGGTGCCTACGAGGCAGGAGGGATTCCGACTTGTGATTTTAAAGCGGCGGTTGTGCCAATACCACAGTACTTGGTGGCAAGACCAGAGGAGCGGGTGCAGTTGGGACTAAGACTGGGAGAACTAAGAATTAAATGTGGTATCGCCTATATCCTCCAGGGAAATGTGGACCGGGGCGTTTTTACCTTGATTAAAGGAATGTATTACGAACGAGCCAACTCCCAAGAAACTCTAGAACTAGTAGAGCACGACCGCCAGCAATGTGCGAAACTGTTTGACGCAGAGCGTGACTATGGTTATGTAGAAGCATTTTTGGAAGCGAGTGAGGGGAATTCCAGGAGCGTGGTGGAATCCATTTATAGCGAAGTGAGGGATGTGAGGGGGAGAGTAGCAGAGAGATGTCTTGACGCAGGTGACACGACGTTTTAGAGTGGGAGTGTTAGCAATTCAACAATGAGTTAGTGCAAGGAAGAGGGTGAAAATCCCTCTCTGTGCCGCAACTGTAATAGACAGGAACTTCCTAACTGATTGCCTTATTTCGCATCTTCCGAGCGAGAAGATGAAGGAGTGGTTTGTGTCAGGCTCAACAGAAATAAGTTCCCGTCCGCAGCTGATTGTCTCCGAAAAGTTTCAGGCTGACTTTAATTTGGACTTGTACGACCAAAGTGTTGGCAGAGACAATGTGGAGAGAGAGGTGCGGGCGTTTTTGGGAGAGAAATTAATGCAACCAAGAGCGGAAGAGTTGTGGATTGGAAGAGACGGGACGCTGGATCCTGATTATATTGCCATGATGCAGCGAGCGATAGATTACTGGGGGAAAAGAGGTGATAAGGCAGCAGTAAATAGGTTTGAGAGTGAGCTGAAAGGAATGCGTAATTTGGCCTATTTGGTAATTGAGCACGGAGTTAATGATCAACCATTGCCAGTAGTACTAACAGCAAGCGATCCAGGCGATTTTTATGTGGCCAAAGATGGTAGCAAAAGAAGCGCAACTTTTGTAGGGTTATTGGATAAGACGGAGACTAATGGATGGAGGTATAAGATTTTTTCTTTGCCGACCAAATTTATTGGATTAGAAGAACATAGAGACTTGATATGGCAGATTGCCAATCTGGAAAGGACAAAACAAGTATTGGGTGCGTCACTAGAAGAACTGACTGCGAATAATTTAGTGGCATTCCCCGTATTGCTGGATCAGTTTGCCCATTCACTTGATGAGTTGGCAATCTCCTTGGGATATGAGTCGTGGGACAAGGTTGAGCAGATTGCAGCAGATCAGCTCGCTTTAGATTCCGACCCATATGCGAAGGAGCGTAGGGAGGAAATGGTAATAGAATTTACCGTAAGAATATTGGCAGCAGTACAACAGAATAAGAATAGAGAGGAGAAGCAAGCACTGGTGAACGCGATGGGGGATGTATTTGCTTTAGAAGCAGGGAAAGAGTACTTGGGGCGGGGCAAGGTAGAGATTAAGGAAGAGATAACAAAATCCGTCAGGGTTGCACTGGCTGATAAATTACATATTTTTAGTCAACCAGAGAACTTTACATATTGGAGCACTCAATATGATTTGGGGGATTGGTCGGATTTGTACCGACAGACTAGTTGGATGGCGAATGCATTTAGAACTAACCCACTGGCTCAAGAAGCCAGGGCGACTGGGTGTGGCGGGGTGGGGGTAAATTTTCAACAAGGATTAGACTGGGATCAATTCTCACCAGAGTATCAACAGCTATCTTATTCTGGTTTTGGCATGATGCAAAATGACTATACTGCGACAACTTTAGGCGCAGAAGAATATTCGAGCTCGGGAGGAAGTGAACCAGAGGGTAGACATAAGAATCAGTTGGAGTATAAACCTGGTACTTGTAAGAATTGTGGTAGGCACCGTGAAAAAGTGGGTTATTCCAAAAATGGCGGAGGTGGATGTAGTGGTTGGTGTACAACATGCGAACATGCGGAAGCTGCAGGCACAGCGTAAGCACTGCTACTTTTTGATATGGTCGTTGCTAGTTGACAGTCACTAATGGTAGGGGTTACGGTAGACAAGCCCTACTATATGTAGGGTTTTTGTTCTAAGGAGCAGGCCAGATATGCAATGCCCATACTGTCACAATGATGATACATCGGTACTGGAGTCGAGGATCACAGCCGAAGGCGGTGCCATGAGGAGAAGGCGGGAGTGTGTAAAGTGCAGCAAGCGCTTTACCACCTACGAGCGCGCAGAGGGAGTGGACATCAAAGTAGTCAAGAAAAGCGGGAAAATAGAGGACTTTGACCGGGAAAAGTTAAAACGAGGGGTAATGAAGGCGACTTGGAAGAGGCCGGTAACGATGGAACAGATAGAGAGCATGGTGGACGAGATCGAGCGTATCTTGCGGCGGAAAACCAGTACGGAAGTGAGGAGTTGGGAGGTTGGAAATTTGGTGATCAATCGGCTGAAAAAGATTGATCCACTCGCATATTTACTGTTTGCGAGCGTGTATCGAGAGTTTGAGTCGCTGGCCGATTTTGACGAAGAGATAAAGAAACTGAAAGCAGGGGATTCGGAAAAATGAAAATAACCAAGCTCAACAAAAATGCCGCGGCGATCATGGTAAACCGCTATAGTTTGCGGGACGAGTCGGGGCATCCAGTGGAGTCACCGGCCGAGATTCTGATGCGGGCGAGCCGGGTAGTAGCCGAAGCAGAGAATAATTACCGGAGCGGTGAACTAACAGCGATGGAGGTAAGGGAAAAGTTTTTTGAGATGTTGTACGAAATGCGATTTGTGCCCAATGGGCGGACGATGGCGAATGCAGGGACTAAATACGGGCAACTAGCCAACTGTTTTGTGTTGCCGATTGAAGATGATTTGGGGAAGGGTACGGACTCGATTTTTTCGGTACTTCGTAAAGCGATCTTGACTTTGCAGACTGGGGGAGGAGTAGGATTTTCGTTTGGACGGATCCGGCCTCGCGATGCAAGCATTTCGACTACCAAGGGCAAGGCCACAGGTGCAGTTTCGTTTATCAAGGTTTATGACACGGCTTTTTGGGTGATCGGACAGGGTGGGGGTAGACGCAGTGCGGCGATGGCAGTCTTGCCCGTGTGGCACCCGGACATTTTTGACTTTATCAAGTGTAAAGCAACCGAGGGGCAGATTACTAACTTTAACATCTCGGTAGGGCTGACCGACGAATTTATGAAAGCGGTAAAGAAAGACGACGACTTTGCCCTACGTCACCCCGAAAACGGAGAGCTATACCGGATGGTGCCGGCCAGAGAGTTGTTTGACGAGATCGTCAAGTATGCACATAAGAATGGGGAGCCAGGAGTGCTATTTTTGGACGAAGCCAATCGCAGTAACCCGGTACCACATTTGTACAAATTGGAAGCGACAAACCCATGTGGCGAGCAATTTTTGGGGCCGTACGAGAATTGCTGTTTGGGAAGTGTAAATTTGCGCGAGCACGTTAAAAAGATCAAGGGCGACGGATATCAAGTGGATTGGGAGAAGTTGGGTGAAACGGTGCAGCTGGCGACCAGATTCCTGGACAATGTAGTGGACGCCAACAAATACGTCTCGGCAGTGCCGGAACTAGAGGAGGCCGCACACAAGGTGAGGCGGATTGGACTCTCCGTCATGGGGCTAGCGGACATGATGTATATGGTTGGGGTCAGGTATGGCAGTACAAAAGGACTGGAACTAGCCAGCCAAGTGATGGAGCTTATCCGCTATCACAGCATGACGAGCTCTATTGAGCTAGCTCACGTTCGTGGACCTTTCCCAGGAATAACGGGGAGTATTTATGACCCACAAAATGTAACCTGGAGTGTGCCCAAACCATTGGTCAAACACGTGACCAACTTTGGGCGGCCAGAACTGGATTGGAAAGGACTGCTCAAGAACCTTAAACAGTACGGTATCCGTAATGGGGCACAGACCACCGTGGCGCCAACAGGCAGTATCGCGACTATTTCTGGCTTGGAGGGATATGGGTGCGAGCCAGTGTTTGCTTTGTCATACACTCGCCACACACGCGAAGGGGCTGAGAAAGAGGGGAAAGAGTGGCGGGAGATGTACTACACCAGTGAATTGTTTGAAGCCGCTTTGAAAAAGGCGGGAATAGGGAAAGCGGAGCGTAATAAAATTTTCGAGCAGGTACGAAAGAACAGTGGAAGCCTAGTGGGGATAAAAGGTTTACCCAAAGAGATTGTAGAAGTGTACGTGGTTTCCGCCGATTTGAGTGTGGAAGAGCACGTGCGGACCCAAGCGGTCATGCAAAAGTGGATAGACAACAGTATTAGTAAAACGATCAACTTCCCCAGCACCGCAACGCCTACGGATGTGGCCAAAGCCTACCAACTGGGGTGGGAGTTGGGGCTAAAAGGAATGACGGTATATGTTGAAGGAAGTCGTGAGCAGGTGGTGCTAGAGAAAAAGTCGGCACCATTTGAGACCAAAGAGAATAAACAAGTGACTAGTGAGGAGTTATGCCCTGAGTGTGGGACACCTATGCTGGTCGCCGAAGGGTGTTATACCTGCCCGAGCTGCGCGTACAGTAAGTGTGATAAGTAAGTCAGCACGCCGGCTAATCGGCGAGTCAGCTAGTCAGCTAAATCAGTAAATCGGAGAGTCAGAAAAATGAGTAAACCAACGATCGTAGAACCAAAGTTGACCCCCAATGCGCTAGAGGTGGCCAAGAAGAGGTATTTGCGCACGGATATGCAGGGGAAGGTGGTAGAGACGCCGGGAGAGATGCTGTGGCGGGTGGCATATCACATGGCCAAACCGGAAGTGGCTTGGGCCAGTAACGGGATTGTGATGGAGACGGCGGCTAGATTTTATGAGCGCATGATCTCGATGAAATTAGTTTGTGCAGGCAAGGCTATGTTTGAAGCAGGGAACCCGGGTGGGACTGGACAGCTTTCATCCTGTTTTGTGTTGCCAATTGAGGATTCGATTCAGACCATCTTTAAAACTCTGGGTGATGCGGCGGTGGTACACAAAAATAACGGGGGTACAGGGTTTAACTTTAGTAAGATCAGGCCGCACGGCGACAAAGTCAAGAATGTACCGGGAGCGAGTAGTGGGCCAGTAGATTTCTTAAAGGCTTACTCGGCTGCACTCGCTCAAATTTTGCAGGGGGCAAAGAGACAAGGAGCAAATATCGGGATCCTCAACGTGGATCATCCAGACATCGAAGATTTTATTGACCTGAAAGATACTGATGGGACCATCAAAAACTTTAATGTGAGTGTGGGGGTGACGGATGAGTTCATGCAAGCTGTAGCAGATGATAAGTACTGGAATTTGACTAATCCACGGAATCGCGAAGTAGTACGGAAAGTTAAAGCCCGTACTTTGTTTAACAAAATTGCCGAGCAGGCGTGGAAAACGGGAGATCCGGGATTGATGTTCCTCGACACAACCGAGCGGAGTAACACGGTGCCCGGGTTTGGGAAGCTGGAGGCGACAAACCCATGTGGTGAGATTGCACTATTTCCTTATGAGTCGTGTAACTTGGCAAGTATTGATTTGGCGCGCCACCTCAAATTAAATTCGAAATCCAAAGCACAAAATTCCAAATGGGAGGTGGATTGGGAGGAGTTGAAGAAAACGGTGAAACTGGGGGTCAGATTCCTCGATAACATGATTGAGGTAAATGCATACCCAGTGCCGGAAATTGAGGCCACAGTGAAAAATGGCAACAGGCGGATTGGACTCGGGGTCATGGGGTTTGCCCACGTGCTGTACCGGATGGAGATCCCATATAACAGTAACGAAGCGGTAAGGTTGGCCAAGGAACTGGCCAAGTTTATTTATGAGCACGCGGCCGAGACGAGTGCAGAACTGGCCGAAGTGCGAGGGAACTTTAACAACTGGGACCTTTCGGTTTATCCCACCAAAGGCCAGCCGATGCGTAACTGTGCGGTCACCATGATTGCTCCCACGGGGACAATTTCGATTTTGGCCGATACCAGTAGTGGGATTGAGCCGGTATTCTCGCTGGTGACTGTCCGGCGGACCTTTTATGAGGATGATCGGTCCAATCATTCGACCAAAGAACTAGTGATGGTGGATCCGGTGTTTGAAGAATACATGCAAAACAAATTCTCAAATCGTAAATTCTCAAATTCTCAAATGAAGACGATGTGGGGGAGAATTGCGGGTGGGAATTATGGTGATTTGACGATGGAAGAGCGGAAAGTATTTGTGACTACGCACCAAATCCAGCCGGAATGGCATGTAAAGATCCAAGCCGCCTGGCAGAAATATTTTGACAACAGCATCAGCAAAACCGTAAACTTCCCGCAACGTGCAACGGTAGAGGATGTAAAGACGGCATATATGCAGGCATGGAAGATGGGGTGCAAGGGAGTCACGATTTACCGGGATGGGAGTAAGGGGGATCAGGTACTTGTTTCGGC
>CAZBFT010000014.1:3853-14008 GCA_964491465.1 uncultured Pseudomonadales bacterium | reverse complement strand
ATTACACCCAAACCCGCTTCTCAGAATACTTGTATGAAAAAAGGGGGACTTGACAGCGTCTTGATTAAGTGTTAGTAGATGATATTTTTGTATTGCGTTGAATGGTTGAATGGAATTTGCTAGGGTAGGGGTGTGGAGCGAATTATTTCAGTTTTGAAAGAGTATGGGGTATTGGTTGGTGTGGGTGTGGTGGGGATCGGGATGCTGGGATATGGGTTGTGGGGAGTACTTTGGCCAGAGCCGGCGAGGGTGGAGATAGTGAAAAGTGACACGGTGACACAGTGCCACGATGAACAGTGTGAGCCACAGTCGATCTACGTCGACGTGGCGGGGGCGGTGGAGCGGCCGGGAGTGTATAAATTGCCTGAAAAATCAAGGATCGAGGATGTATTGGTGTTGGCCGGAGGACTGGCAGCAAATGCGGACCGGGAATGGGTGGCACAAAACCTCAATTTGGCCAAGGAGGTGAAGGACGGGGAGAAAGTGTATGTTCCGGCAATTCAGCAAATCGGCGAGTCGGCTAGTCGGCAAATCAGTGGATCAGTGAATCAGAAAATAGGTAAGATCAATATCAATACTGCGAGTCAGAGTGAGCTGGATAGTTTGGAGGGGATAGGGGAGGCGAGGGTACAGGCCATTATTGCAAATCGACCGTACGGGAGTATCGAAGAGCTGGTAAGTAAGGCGAAAATTCCGCAGTCGTTGTACGAGAAGATCAAAGATGAGATCACAGTTTATTAGACAAGTTGGGCTAATTAGCCTAATTGTGGGTTTGATAGGGATCAGATGGTATACATACCCATCCCCTCTACCTCAAGGTTGGACACCAGAGTCAAAGATCAGATTTACCGCACTGATCTTGGAGGAACCAGAATATACTGACTCACAAACGATCATCCGTAGTGGACTTTGGGAGATCAAAATCAAAGGTTATGCGGAGATTATACCTGGTGAGACCCTAATCGCAGTTGGCAGAATCGAGCCCAAATTGCTAGGGGGGAAGATAGTCAAAATTGTCATGAAGGATCCGGAAAAAATAACTCAAGACTTAGAACTCAAACATCAAAATGGGATCGGAAACTTGATTGTAATAGGAGTGGGGGAGGTAAGAAAGAGGGCGGTGGGTGTTCTGGAAAAAACCTTGCCTGAGCCCATGTCCAGCTTGGCTGCGGGAATACTGCTTGGGGTGAAGCGCAAAATGCCATGGGAATTTTACCAGCAGTTGGTTGCGACGGGGACGCTCCATGTTGTGGCTGCCAGCGGGTTTAACGTCATGATAGTGGCTATGGTACTGATGGCATTGGCTAAGCAGTTATGGAAGAGGGGTGGGGCCATTGTGGCCGGGATGGGAGGGATTTGGCTATATGTGCTACTGGCGGGAGGGGGTGCCGCGGTAGTGCGAGCAGGGCTCATGGGGAGCCTAACCTTGATGGCATACTTTTGGGGGAGGGCGAGCGAGGCCAAACGATTGTTATGGGCAACGGTGGTCGTAATGCTGCTAATTAATCCGTTATGGCTGGTTGACGTGGGGTTTCAATTGTCGATTTGTGCGACGGGGGGATTATTGTATCTGGGACCGTGGATTAAAAAACGGGCGGACACGGGGGTCCGCCCCTACGGGATGGAATCATGGACAAAAACTCCGGTGGACACGGACGATCCGCACCGTCGCCCGTACGGGTGGTTACACGGGATTTTGAATGAATATTTGTACCCCACCCTGGCGGCGACCATCGCCACAGCGCCTGTCATTTGGTGGCATTTTGGCAGGATTGCCTGGATCAGCCCGATGGTCAATATGCTGGTGTTGCCGGTTGTGCCACTTATCATGGGACTGACGGCTGTGGTGGCCGGGATCGGATTTATTTGGCTGCCGCTGGCACAAGCGGTAGCGTGGCTGACCTATATTCCGCTGTGGTGGATGGTATTTGTGATTAGATGGTGGGGATGAAAAAAAGTTGGTGGTATTACGGAGCTGGGTTGGTAGTGGGTTTGACGGTGCTGGTGGTATCCCAATTGCCGGATGAGAACGCGCGGATTATTGTGTGTGATGTGGGGCAGGGGGATGGCATCTTGATCACTAAGGGGCAAAACCAAGTATTGGTGGATGGTGGTCCTAGCAGTGAGAAAATTCTTTCTTGTCTTGAACGGCACGTGCCGTTTTGGGATCGGCAAATTGAGCTCATAGTACTGACCAATACCGATTTTGACCATATGAATGGATTGAGCGCCGTAGTAGAGAGATATCACGTGATACGGTTTGTAACAGCGGATGGGGTACATGAAAGCCAAGCGCTGATGCGCTTGGCTAGTGTAATGAGTGAGAGCAGTGTTGCAGTACAAGCAGTGGAACAGGGGGATACTATAAAGGTGGGGGTCCGAGATAAACTAAGTTTTCAGGTGCTGTGGCCGCCGGAGGTGCACGAAGATTATTTGGCCGTATTTAGCGAACAAATTAATGATTCAAATCGTGAGCAGATACTGGGAGCGAGTGCCAAACGGGGGAACCTGAATGAGCGGAGCGTCGTACTGCTCTTACTAGAGGATAACTACACCGCACTCCTCATGGGTGATGCGGGTGACCAGGCAGAAAAAGAGTTGCTCGAGCAAGGACTACTCTCCGATGTCGACTATCTCAAAGTGGGTCACCATGGGTCAAAGTATGCGTCTACGGCCAGTTTCTTAGAAAAGGTGAAGCCCGAGCTGGCGGTGATTAGCGTAGGTGCAAACAACCGTTATAGCCACCCAACCCAGGAAACTTTGGGTAGGTTGGAGGCAGCGGGAGCCAAGGTAGCGCGCACTGACCAACAAGGAACGGTGGTAACCGCGGGGAATATCTTAGAGTTGAAATAACTCGGGGAGAGTGACTGAGAGTTTTTTGGCGAGACGGCCGATGTTGTCGAGCGAGATATTCTGCTCACCCCGCTCGATGCTGCCGATATAGGTGCGGTGAATGTGGGTGAGAAAGCCCAGCTCTTCCTGAGACAGTCCCAGATTTTTGCGCAGCTGCCGCACGCGCTGGCCGAATTGGCGGCGGAGTTGGTAGTTGGGTTCTCTGGTCTTTGACATCATCCGCAAGTTACACCATTGGCGGGGGACAGGCTACAGTTTTTGACTAGCAAATAAGATTTCGCCATCAAGTAATGATGATACTAATACTCATCTTAGCATGAGATTATATAAAAGCAAGTCCAGATAGAGATTATGCACTACTTGCTAATTGTAGAATGTTTAGTTAATATAGAACATATGGAAAAAGTCTTTGACAATGAACTGGGTAAAATGTCGCAGAATCAGTTGGCAGTACTTAAGTGTTTACTTGCGCAGTCGGAAAGAGTATGGACAACCTACGTAATTGCGAAAAAGACGGGAGTAGTAGAAAAGCAGCTGGGAGGGGTCTTGTCGGCTCTGTCGCGCAAGCGGGTGGCGGGAACCGGTTTGATGGTTCCAATGGGGCGTGACGCGCGGCAAGGAAGACGATGGAAGTTAAATAGCAAAGCTTTGACTTTATCGCTAGCAGATAAGCGAGTAAAAGCGCTACTGTCGAGTTATAAATAAGAGGGAAAGTGAGTGAGTGGAGAGGGTGATGTCAACCCAAGGGGTTTTTACCAGTTTTTACCAGATGTGAAAGAGTGGGAAAGTCCGATGATGGCTTGATTCGTAGTTTTTGGTTTACGATCGATAAGTAATATATATATGGGTTAAACGCCAAGAGGGGTGGGTTGAGATAAAGGTAAATATCTATTATTTGTTAACAGAATCCAAATTTCCTTGTACTTTTATCATGCTACAGATTACATATTGATTAATATAATTGATCAATGTAACAATTTACAGTAGCTCAATACAAAAATATTGGACAGAAGGACAAAAATAATCTGAATGAGATGATTATATTAGGGGACTATCTGAGATGCTTGTAATAAACTGGGAAGTTGGCAAATATGCTAAGATGATGAGATGTTACTAGAATTGGGTTTGTGGTCGGCGGTGGCCCCACTAGCTTTAGTGATTGTTTCGAACATCTGGAACTATCCGGCGGTGCTAGAAGAGGTAGTAAAGTGGGGGATATTGCGGCTGGCGGATAACAATGTACAGCGTAATTCTCTTTAGTTTCAATGTGTGGCAAGGTGATCAGTGGGGAGCGATGGTGAGCCGGCTACTTTTGACCGTGCCTATGCATACGGTGACTGCGATGATGATTGCTTGGGGGATGAAAAATAAAGTAGGGTGGGTGGGGCTTGCGGTTGCGATGTTGGGACACGGACTGTTTAACTACTTCTCTTCGATGAACTTGCTGTGGACCCAGTAACCTTTGGGGGAGTCAGCAGAAGTAAAACCTATTTGGCGCCACTCGCCACTCTCTTTGAAAATGTAGATACTGACCGATTCTTTGATAGACATGATGATATCGGCATCAGAGGAGGGTTGATTGCGGATGTTGACCGAGGAGTCTGGTGGCACCGTGAGGAGGTATTCGACGGGAGTGAGATCATCGCTATTTTCCCCGAGAACATCTTTGGGATTTTTGATAATAACGTCTTCTTGGATCGGTTTTTCGATTGGGCTGGGTGTAGGGATGGGTGATGACGCAATTTGGTTGATAACAGGTTCTGACCGGGGGCGAGCAAGACGAGTGAGGAGAATGGTGCCGCCCGAAGTCACGACCACCACGACCGCGATGATGACCGGCATTTGCCAGTTGGGGTGTGGTTGCGGGAGTGTGAGGGGGGTTAAATGACCGGTGGATACGGTGGATGAGGCTGGTTTGGGATTGAGTGAGGTTGAGTCAGGCTGTGGAGTAAGTTGGAGTCTTTTGAAGTATAGAGCGAGAAAGATAAATCCAGTAACAACGACGAGGATAATACCCCAGACTGCCACTGTTTGGACTCCGCCAACAAAACCGAAGAGGGAGCCAGTCCCGGAAGCTTGGGTCACCAGATCCTGGAGTCGATTGAGGTTGGCGGTCACTTTGGTTAATTCCAATTTACCTTCCCGGTAGCTACGAATCCGATTTTCGGGAGTGACGGCACGGCTAGTGGTGAGCTGAATTTTATCGAGAGTTACGTCGATATCGGATTTGAGGATAACTCCTTGAGAGTAGTAGGCAGTTTTTTCGAGCGGATTGAGCAGATTGAGTGCTTGAGTGCGCAAACTTTCGATTTCTTCGCTGCTTAGTTGCCAGATATCTTCTATTTCAACAAATACTATTTTGGTTTCGTTGGGTTGAAGGTTGTAGGTGCCGAAAGTATAGAGAGCCTCTTCGACCGAGTCGTAGGTAGTATCGAGAGAGGGGTCGAGGGTAATAATGTCTTCGGTTTTGACTTCGCGAGGGAGATAAAATTTGAGAGGGACTGATTGGGAGATCACACTGCTTGGGTTGGTGATCACGGCGCGGAAGATGACGCTGCCTTCTTCTAACCAGAGAGAGCGAATGGGGTCGCCGACGTTAATGGCCAGCTGCATGCGGTTGAGCCCGACCAGACCTTGGAGGCTAAAGAGAATATTTTTGAGATTGAGTTCGGGATCATGACTAATTTTGGCAGGATTGGTGAGACTGGCACCACAGGGAAATTGGTTGAGGGCAAGCAGTCGAGACTTTATTGACTCGACGGCGCGTGTAGCTGTGACTTCTCCCTGGCCATTGAGATTTTCCAGGAGAGCGTTGATTTTTTGATTTTCACTTATTAGCGTGGTATTGCGATCTTCGACGGAAGCGAGATAGCCAAAGAGGGTCGGGTCGTGGCTGGAGTTAGTACTGTCTCCTAGCGTAGCTTCGAGATTGGTTATGGTAGTAATACTACTCATAAGAGCGGGGGAACTTAACTTGCTTTTAGTGATGGTAGTCTCGGTGAGGAGACTCGATAAATCTTGTTTGAGGCTGAGCCAATCTGTATTGAGAGTAGTTAGGCTGGAGTGATCCCATAATTTGGTGAGGTGAGTGAGGGGGTCGAGAGTTTGGAGGGGCAGGGCAATATTTGTAATTTCGGAAAGAGCGGTGGCTTGGTTAAGCCGGTCCCATTTGGCATCAAGGGTCAGAAGTCTGGCTTTGGCGCTAGAGAGTGCATCGTAAAGGAGACTGGCTTGAGTTTTACTGTCTTCGAGTTTGGATTCGAGGTTGGGGACCTGAGAGCCCTCGTTGAGGGAGAGAGAGATGATTGGGGCATTGACCAACTTTTCGAGGAGTTCGCGTTGGGTTTTTTGTTCGGCCACGATATTAGTGAGACTGGCGGCCGAGGTAGCAATGGTGGTATCGGATTGGGTCACGAGAGAACCAATGGAAGTGAGGGTACGGGTAGAGTGACCCCAGAAGTCAGAGACTAATGAGCCCACAGAGGTTAGGGTGCGAGTACCGGCATTCCAGATATCGTTTACAAGTGTTCCGTAGCTAGTGAGGGTACGGTTGCTATAGCCCCAAACGTCGGCGGGGGTTAGTGCGAGAGCGGGTGCGTCGACGACTTCGAAGGATTTGTCGAGACACATGAGACCATCAGATGGGGTGCAGCAGATAGTAGCAGAGTGGAGACCAAGGGTTGTTCCGATGGTCACGTCATAGCTATACCAGCCGTCGGCGCGTGAAGTCATGGCTTGACTACTGATAAAACTGGTGCCGTCGGGGTATTTGGCAGTTATGGTACAGCTTTGGCTGGGGAGCGCAGAGTAGTCGTCGGCGTAGAGGAATTCGCCGATGGTACAGGTGGAATTGACAGCACATTGTTGGTAGTCCGAGGCGTTGGTGAGCGCTGGAGCCACCAGCGTAGTAGAGCTAATTAGGCAGATTAGGCTAATTTGGCGAATTAGGCTCCCGGGCATAATCTAGGCCTTTTTGCTCGGTTTGGCCGAGTCATCATCCTCGTTTAAGGCTTTGCGAAATTCTTTCATTGCCTGGGCAATGCCACGAGCTAGCTCGGGGAATTTCTGGCCGCCAAAGAGCACCATGAGGACGATGGCAATGATGAGAATTTCACCCAGACCTATATTACTAAACATAAAAAACCTCCTACTCACTAGTGTAGTGAGGTAGGAGGTTAGTGTCAATTAACTAAACACTTATTCTTTGGATTTGATAGCTTCGGTTAGGTCTTTGGTGGCTTTTTTTAATTCAATTTTGGATTCTCCCAAATTCTTGCCCACCTTGGGGAGGAATCTGGCGCCAAAGAGAACCAAAAGAACGACCGCGATAATAATGATTTCGGTGGTTCCAATATTGGCAAACATAAACTACTCCTTCTTACTTGTTTTCTTTACTAGCTTTGCGGAATTCCTTGATTGATTCGCCAATTCCGCGCATCAATTCAGGGATCTTCTTCCCACCAAAGAGGACAATGATCAGAAGGGCAATGATCACGATCTCGGTGGTACCTATGTTCTGGAACATATGACCTCCTTTTTATAAATAATATGCGGGCAGACACAGGTGTCTGCCCCTACGTTAGGTTGTATTCTTTTTTGATTCGTCCGTCAAGGCCTTTTCGAGTTCGGCTTTGGCTTTTTTGAGTTCACGCCCGGACTTGCCGAGGCCACGGGCCAATTCGGGTAGTTTTTTGCCACCAAAGAGAACCAAAAGGACGACCGCGATAATAACAATTTCAGTGGTACCTAAGTTTTTGAACATATTATTTATACTCTATCTGTTTAATAGTAGCGTGATCTCAAACAGAAGTAAAGGGGGGATAGAAAGCAGGGCGAGTGAGATAATATCGTTGGGGGGGAGAAAGGCCACGAACACGAGAATTCCAGCGTAGATAAACTTGCGAGATTTTTTGAGGCCAACCAACTTAATTAATTTGAGTTTGAGGAGGGCTGTCAGGACGATGGGAAGTTCGAAAATGAGAGCGAGGGAGATTCCAGTCATTAAGACTTGATTGAAAAAATGGGAGACATCCCAGAGGTTACCGACGGAGAACTGGAGGGTGGTTTGAGCGTAGAGGTTGATGATGAGCTGGATGATCCAGCCCCCAAAGAAAAAACCGATGATAAAGAGGACAACCGCTAGGGGGTAAAGGCGCAAGATGAGATTGTATTCTCGGGGGGCGAGCGCGGGTTTGACGAAGGTCAAGAAATAGTAGCCCAACAGAGGGAGAGCGAGGATGATGCCGATGAGGAGGCCTGTGTTGACCGCGAGATCGATAAATTGGTATGGACTAGTAAGGACTAGATTGATGTTTTCCATGTTAAACATATGCATGACGAAAGAGAGGATTTGCTGGTAGTAAATAAACCCGAGCACACCTCCGCCGAGGAAGACACAGAAAACGGTAAAGAGCTTGGTTTGGAGCTCTTTGAGGTAGGGGGTGTATTTGGCGATGGCGAGGTCGAGAGGAGAGGGTTCGATTTTTTTAATATCTTCCGGCATGAGAATAGCTTACAGCATACAGCTTGCAGCGTACAGAGTGAGAAGAAATGTTGTTACTATGTTTTAAAACATGAAAACAAAAGGGTAATGTAGTAACTAGCGCTTGACGGCGGCGAGGCCGGCTTTGTTGCGGATGACTTGGAGCATTTTACCGGCCGTGCCGGGGACGTTGTGGGGGAGGATGACCTCTTCCCAGACTGCCGAGGCGATATCGGTCTCGGAGGCGCCGCCCGCTGGGGTCTCGATATAGGTATCGGTTCCCAAGTTACGAGTGTTGCCCGTTGTGTTGTTGGTGAGAGTATTGCCGGAGCGTAGAGCCGTGCGGGAAACCCCCGTCCCAATATCCACACCGTAGGCGGAATTTTTGTAAATCAGACAGTTTTCGATCACGTTGTCAGTAATATTAATACCACCCAGATTGATGCCGTTTGCGTTATCGCCGATAATGCATTTGCTAATTAAAGCTTGAGAGGTAGAGTTACCCAAGTTGATTCCGTTACCCAGACAGTTGTCGATCAGCGAAGTTAAGAGACGGAAGCGGGCGGAAGAGAGAACACTAACTCCGTGACCCCGGGCGCTATTAATCCACAAATCCCGCAGCAGGATATTGTTGCCGGTCACCGTAACGGCGTTTTGTGAGCCGTTTCCCGCGGTTTCTAAATAAAAGCCAGAGACTTCGACATTGTCGGCGCTCACGTTAATGGTGGGAGCAAGGGTAGAGGAGGGGATAATTTTGACGTTGTCGCCAGGACCGCGTAACTTGAGATTGTGCTTGGTGATATTGAGCGTTTCGTTGATGGTGGTTGTACCGGAAGGGTGGGTGGAGCGACAAAAAATGACATCGTTGTTACCGGAACTGGCAAGTGTGTGGGCGGCAGCAAAAGTTTTGACCGCGGTAGCGGGGGTGACACCAGAGCCGGTATCATTCCCTCCGTAAGGGTCCCAGTAAAAGACGTTGCCAAAGGCGGGGTGAGAGTTGCGCAGCGATTCGACGAGGTAAACTAGGTTGGTGTCTGATTGAGGAGTGATGATGGTGGCCGAGCTAGACTGGGTAGTCGTGACCTGGGTGTAGAGCGAGGGAGCGACGGGATTGGCGCCGGCCTCACCCACAAAGTTCCCACCGGTGATTGAAACCGAATTGGTGGCTGGGCCAGGACGCGCGGCAAACATAACACGCCAGCCGTTTAATAAAACGACGGTAATGCCGACTTTCACGCCGCCCCCCAAATCTTGTTTGCCAAAGGCGTCGGCAATTTTGGCGTAGGCCATGCCGGGAGTCAAATCGTCCTCGGCATCGCGGATAGAGTTGATCAAATATTGGAGGTCAAGGGTAGTGTCAGGTAAGGGGACGGTGATGATTTGACTGGGAAAATCGAATAAGAGAGCTTGCGGCATGAACTTATTTTAACAGGTGTTGAAGTCCATTGAGCTTGGAACGTTCGATGGCGAGTTGATCTTCGAGGATTTGGATATTTTTGTTGATCCGCTCGATTTCGACTTTGAAATTGGCAACTTCTGCTTCCGTATAGTGTGGGTCATGAAAATTATGATGAATCAATTTGACAGAGGGTGATGGACGTTTCATGTTAAGTGGCAATGGTGTCGGCCGTGCGGATAGCGGCTTGGGTCATACCGGTGTTACCAATGGAGTTTTCAATTTCGAAGGGTAGGATGACTTTGCCTTGGCGAACGCGGACTAGGACGGGAATGGCCGGCTGGAGCGTATCCTTGATGAGTGAGTTGGAGAGTGAGGTGGTGATGGCTTGGGCATTAATGATTGGGACGAAAGCTGTATCTTG
>CAZBFT010000014.1:0-3843 GCA_964491465.1 uncultured Pseudomonadales bacterium | reverse complement strand
TGTATCTTGAGGGCTAGTGGTGTAAGCACGATCGGTCACGGTCTCGATGTAGTAGGCATTGCCGTTCCCGTAGGCGCCCACGGAGAGAGCGGTGGTTGTAAGCTGCGTGGCGGAATCGACTGAGACCACGGTGGCGGTGCCGCCGGTTGTTTGGTTGGTGACGCGGTCGCCGACGCGAATTTTGGCAGAGATAAAACTGGTGCCGTCGGTGTCAATGAGGACGGTACTGCTACCTGATGAACCGGTGGCGGTTCCTGGAGTGCCAGAGCTATAGAGAGTATTGAGCGTAAAGGTGCTGGCAGTCCATGATTTGTACTCGTATTGTTGTTCGGCTAGAAGTGGGTCGGAAGAGTCAACAATGCGAATCACTCCGGATTGGGGAGTTTCGGAGTTGATGGCGGTTCCGACAATGATGGTGCCGGAAGCGCTTGACTGGGCAGTCATGTTGTAAGTATTTTTCTTGACAGTTCCGCCGGCGCCGGTTAGGACAAATACTCCAACTCGATCGCCCGCTACCACGGATGAGACGACGACTTGAACGGTGTTGGGGGGAGTTTGGGTGGCGCCATTACTATCGATTAACTGATAATTTTGGGCGTCAGCGGCGGGGACGTTGTCGAGCCAAACACCTTGGGCGCCGAAGAATTTGCCGCCGGCAAAGGTGCCAAACGGCGAAGCTTTAACAGGTGTAAAACTAGTTAAGAGGTCGATATATTGCTCGCCGTCGATGTTGGTGTCGGCGGTTGTACCTGTGCCGGTTTTGAGCTGTTGAGGGCTGGCCGCGTAGCCACGACGTGTAATAAATTTGAGCCATTCATACATTTGGGCGACAGTTTTGGTACTCTTGAGATCAATAACCACGTCGTAGGGTTTACTACCGTTGCCGTTGTTTAAGTCTTTATTGGTATCGGCAAAAGTCAGAGTAATGCCAGTGCCACCAGTCCCATAATCGGCAACAACCGAGGTGGGAGTAACCACAGTGAAGGTTTTGCCAGTCGAGGTCGTACAAGCATCAGTATTAACCGGGGCAGTGAGCGCGGTGCCGGAGAGGTAGTACTGAATCGTCAGATTGGGGAAAGTGCCTGTCACACTAGTAATCGTGCCTTGTTTATTGGAATTGGCGTCGGCGGTAAAGGTTTCGCCGGCGACAATCGCGGCCGAGGCGGTTGTCACAATAGTCTGGTACTGGCCGGTAGTGTTGTTTAAGTCAGCGGCGGTAGCTAAAGGCACGGGGTTACGACCGCCGGTGATGCCGGTACTGACAAAGTGGTCAAAGAGCTTACTATACTCGCGAGCACCAATAAAGATGGTGCCAAGGGTGGTGCCGTTGGCACCAGTTGTTGAGCCCGCTTCTTGGACACGGATGAGTACATCGATTTGACCGACCGGCCACCAGGCAGTAATTTTGGCTTTATCCTGAATGATGTAAATAGCTGTGTTGGTTTCGAGGGTACCCAAGGTAAACATGTTGGCCCAGGTATTTTCGCCACTGGTTGAAGGAGCGGTCGAGGTGCCGGCGCCAGTTCCGGTTGCAATGGAGTAGGCGGAACCGGGATCGTCAAAGTAGTCGCCGGCAGCACCAGGCACGTCGGGGCGGATCCACCAGCGTTTGCGGGTATTGTCGGCGAAGAGGAGGGTGCCGGTGTCGCCGGTATCAGTTTCGGTCACGACTTTGCCGATGTCAGAGCTTACCACATTGGTATAGCCTGTGGGAAGAAGTTGTTGGATGATCGCGCCGGTCGTCCAGCCAATGGTTTTGATAGCACCACCTTTGAGGTATTTGATCGAGACTTCGTCGATAAACCAACCGTTGATGAGAGAGTATTCGGTAGGCGTTTGGGCGCTCATCGGGACGGTGTCGTCAAGTTGGCCTAGATCATCGAACATGTCTTGAAGGTGAGAGTAGAGGGCGTTGACGCTCCAGACAGTTTTACCAATTCCTTGGGTGGTCACAGTAAAGGTGGGAGTGCCGCCGACGTCAACGTTGGCCGCGTCGGTACAAGAACCCTTGTTTTTGTTGGTGATTGTCACGGTGGCGGTGCCACCGTTACTCGCCGTAAAGTCGAGAGTAGTGTTGGCTGCCGCGATAGCAGAAGCGGTAGCTGTCGCCACCTGGATCGCGGTATCAGAAGTGCCGATGGCGACGGCGATGGCGGTTTTGCCAGTCGGTGCGGGATCACCGCCGCCCGCGTTTTTGTTGTACCAAACGTAATAAGCGGTCGCGTCGGTGGCGCTATAGAGCGTAAAGTATTGACCGGTGGTAATTGAGGCGGCGGCTGGGCAGATGATAGTAGTGATTTCGGCAACGCTTGAGTCGGTACCAGTGATCTCGTCTTTCCACTGGAGGTGGTTGACTTGCTTGGTAATGTAGTTGATGTTCCAATCGTTACTGATGGCCATAGAGGCTAGCTAGTTTTCTTTTTAAAATCAATTTTGGCGGCAGCAATTTTGGCCGCCATCACTTTGTCACGCAGTTGGTTGGTCAAGAATTTTTTGGGACCACGTTTGACTTCGCCTGTCACGTTGTCGAGAGATTGATCTTGAATCCAGTAGGTTAGAGCATTCAGATCATCGCTTTCGGAGAGATCGGCAGTAATGAGTCCTTCGCGCAGAGCCGAACTTAAGGTGTAGAGATGACCAACTCTTTGATTAGGGGAGAGAGAGAGCATTTCGTCGTTGGTGATTATTTTACCATCGCGGCCATCTTTGCTCGCGGCAAAGTACCATTTGATATTTGAATCAGTCATAGTTATCACTGTAGTTTGTATTGTGAGCTATGTCAATATAGTTTCGCGGGTGAGAACGTATTGAGAGCCAGCAGAGGGGATTGGCTTGTCCCACGATTTGTCGATCCTGAGAACGTTTTTGGTGCAGGAGAGGACAGTACGGACTTGGCCCTCGCCCGCTCCACGAGAGATCCAAACGTAGAAACCGGCGTAGTCGTTGATTTCCCAGTTTTGGGTTTTGTCTTTGAGAGTGGTTTTGGTACAGCTAGTGACGGTACTGGCAATGTCAGGAGCGGGAGTGATATCTACTCCTTTGACAAGGTGAGCAAGGGATGGGTTACGAGCTAAAAAATCGGGGATGGGGTACCACTCGGTGTGTTTGTAGCCGGGGCGGTTATGCGACTCATAATCGATCGTGACAAAACCGGGCCAGTGTGGGTCAAGATGAGCGCGCACACAGTCGCGTGTTTTACCGTTGATGTCAATGATTTGCATAATTTAATCGTCGTCTTCGTCATCTTCGACTAAGGATTGGGGGGCATGATCTTTGGTTAAATAGACTTTGTCATGGAGACCTTTAACACCATGTTTTATGAACAAAATGACGGTGGGTAGGAGTAGGAGGACACCGGCGACGGAGAAAGCCAGAGACCATTCGAGGGGGATGACTTGAGCGCCGGTAGCAATTTCTTGCAAGGAGTAAAGTTGTAAAAGGCCGGCGAGGACGAGCAAGATACTGCCTTTGGCGGCGTAGGCTTTGTGGATAAAGGAAAGCAGAAGGAGGGGGGTCCAAAAAAGGGCAACGCTTTTGATAGCGATTACGGCGGTCGTGAAGGGGTATTTGAGGAGGTTGGCGGGGGAGAGAAAAGAATAGGGAGTGGCGAGTTTGATTGACAGTGGGTTAACGAGGGCTTCGAGGACGTAGGCGAGGAGGAAGAGGCCCCCGATAATCAATAATTGGTATTCTTTGGCAATTTTCATCCTCCACTCCTCCAGATTGCTCCACTTCTGGGCCTATTCGGCCATGTTCCGCTTCTGGAGCTCGTCGGCGGACAGGTATATGTATTGTAGCAGGTGAAAAATATGGTGCAAGTTTGGTGAGAAAGGGTGGGGGAGT
>CAZBFT010000013.1:7034-14156 GCA_964491465.1 uncultured Pseudomonadales bacterium | reverse complement strand
AAAGAGTTCTCCGATCACTACCTCGAGATCCCCATGGATCTCTCACGCGTCATGTTTATTACAACCGCCAATGTCCTAGATACTATTCCCTCGGCACTCCACGATCGGCTGGAAGTGATCCGTTTTACCAGTTACACCCGCGAAGAAAAATTTCACATCGCCAAAAAGTATTTACTTCCCAAAGTCATCGAAAAAAATGCTATAAAACCCCGCGATCTCAAGCTTAGCGACACAATCTTACGTGAAATTATTAGTAAATACACCCTCGAAGCCGGTGTCCGCAACCTCGAACGAGAATTGAGTAAAATCTCCCGCAAAGTGGCCAAATCGCTAGCAGCCAAAAAGAAAATCAAACCAGTTACCACCACCTCTTTGGTTGATTATCTTGGTCCCGAAAAGTATAGCGGCAACCTAGCCGAGAAAAAGAACTCCATCGGCATGGCAACTGGTCTGGCTTGGACTAGCGTTGGCGGCGAAATCCTTTTTATCGAAGTTGGAGTGATGCCAGGGAGCGGTAGGATCCAAATCACTGGCCAACTAGGTGACGTGATGAAAGAGTCTGCTCAAGCCGCCTATAGCTATGTGCGCAGCCACTACAAAGACTTTGGGCTCAAAGAAAATTTCTACAAAAAAATTGACATCCACATCCACGTCCCCGAGGGTGCAGTTCCCAAAGACGGCCCTAGTGCCGGCGTGACCATGGTCACTGCCCTGGTTTCGGCTTTAACCAAGCGAGCGGTCAAGAAAAATTTGGGTATGACCGGCGAGGTCACGCTGCGTGGTCGAGTGCTTGAGATCGGCGGCCTCAAAGAAAAGGTGATCGCCGCCCACACCGCCGGACTGCGCACTATTATTCATCCCATCAAAAATACCAAAGACTTGGTCAAAATTCCAGCCGAAATCAAGCACGATATGACTTTCTATCCAGTCGAAGACGTATCCGAGGTGCTCAAGCTCGCCCTCGTTGACTAAACCTGTTACACTTTCTATATATAACTAACACTGGAGGCTTTATGGCCAAATTAATCGTGAACAAAACCGAAGTCCAAGCGCAGCATGGGCTCATGCTCCTTTACTCATTCATCACCCTGTTTGTAGTCAACGTCCTGGTGCTCCTGATTGCCAACGCACTTTTCCCGAGCAATGTGGTACTCGGCAACTCAGCCGTCAGCTACTGGTGGGCGGTACACCACAGCATGTTTAAACTCAGCGTGATTGCTGTCTTTGCTATGCAGCTGGTCACCGTCTACGAATGGAAAAAGAGTGTGACTTTTACTCCCAAACAATGGATGCTCCTCTATTTTGCCGTGAACACGGTCACCATTTGGGGCATTTCCCGGTTCGCAGAGCAAATGGGATTGGGGATCTCTGCGTGGTACGTGGCCTTACTCTTGGGCGCCGCCCTCGACTGGGTGCAAGGGATGGCGATGATGGCGCTAGGGAAAGCAGTCAAATTCTAAGCGCTTATGGTCAAGTACAAAGAGTATTTTGCCAAGATGTGCGCGGAGAACAAACACTTGTTCGACGAATTTCTCTTTATCCACAATTTGTACAAAGACAATAAAAAAGCCAATCAAGTCGTCTTTAACGAACAGGGAGCTATGGTCAGGCATATTATCGAGGACTGGGATCGCAAACTCTGCGGTAGGATGGAGAGGGGAGTGAACGCAGGCTATAGCGCCAACCTTTCTGAAAAGTTCTGGGGTGAAGTGAGAAAGTTGTTCCCCATGATCGACTTTGTCGGAGCCACAATCAAATAAGCCTCTCATGACTAATTTACTTCAAGACCACCTATCACCCTCTGCTTATAGCTTGATTGCTAGCCTCAATACTCCAGATTTAATTCAAGACTACATTGATCACCATATCCAGTATGATCCCGTTCGCGAAGACCGTTGTGTGGAAGCCGTTGTACAAGACGGGCTAGGTGAGTGTTACAACGGCGCTTTATTTGGGGTCGCCTGTCTGCGGGCAGCCGGATACAAATCTTCGATCATTGAACTGTATGCCCGTGGCGGTGACGAAGAACATATCCTGGGCGTATATAAACTAGGGGAATACTTTGGCTGCGTGGCTCAAAGTAAATTCTTAGGCTTAAAATCCCGCCGTCCTATTTATCCCACCGTCCGTGACTTGGCCGTCAGCTATATGGAGTACTACTTTAGCTACGACGGCAAATATAGCTTGCAGTCATACACCGATCTCTTTCCTCTCGAAAACTACGCCGAAGGTTGGCTAATAGATAACTCAACCGTAGTCAAAATTGGTAAAGACTTGCGCGCCGCGACTCACCATGCCTTGGCAGAGCTGGACGATCCATATTACTATGTGACTCCCGACCGCTATTGGAAAGAAATGCTCTACATCCCACCGGGGATTACTATTCCCGATCACTATCTCGCCGCCAAACCAGCCCACATTGACTTGGCTTCCCTCCATAGATTACCCCAAGATCGCAAATAGGTTATCGATGTACATGCACGGTTTACTCCGTGACCATGAGTGTACCCACCATCCCCATAGCCCGATGATCTCCGACAGAACAGTAGTACTCAAAAGTTCCGACCCGATCTGCGACAAATTCTACTGTTGTGGTCTCACCCTCTTTCACTTCGTCGGATCTCACGTTTAAGTCATCGATTACCAGGTCATGCTTCTTATCCCCAGCCGTCAGCACAATCCTCACCGTCTCTCCTCTTTTGACCGAGATGGTCGCAGGGTTAAAAAGATAATTAGCCCCAGTTATTTCTATCACCCTCACCCCCTTCTCTGTCGCTGTGTTTTCGCTTGATGTTGGACTTTGGTTGGCAGTCATAGGTTGTGGTGAGGAGCCAACTACGTTCACAGTTCCCCGTCCACGGGGAGTAAACAAGTAGACACCCGCTGCCACCACTACCAAAATACCCAGCACTGGCAACAGTGATTTATTGGGTTTTTGATTCATCATTTCCGCTTCGGACATTTCCATCTTTACCTCCTTATATCTATCTACTAATTCAGTCCAAGTAAACTTATGGCATGGCTAGCTGAACGGTAGCTGAACAAATCTCACTGTCTAATGGTACTGATTCTCCCGCAGCAAATTCCCGACCTCTGCTATAATTCCCGTATCTGGCCCCATCGTCTAGCCCGGTCTAGGACGGCAGGTTCTCATCCTGTTAACTTGGGTTCGAATCCCAATGGGGTCACATATGAAAACTCCTAATCCCAAATCCCAATCTACCGGAGAAATCGTCGACCATTTATTGACCAATACCAAACGGCAATATACCGAAAGCGCCCACGCCGAAATCTTTCGCCGACTGACAGACACTATTGCCAACTTTAATGCCAAAACCGAAAAGTCCGAGAAGTTTATGCTAATTCTTGCCACTTCTCAGGTAATCCTCGCCGTCGCCCAAATCTATCTCGCCACCCGCTAGGTGTCACAATTGTCTACTCCCAGAGTATAATTCATCCATGACAGAAAAAATCGGCAAACTTTCTACCATCTTCAACAGTGTCGCTTGGGTGATGAAACTACTTTTCAAATTTAATCCCACCTTGCTGGTTATCGTGTTTTTGACCCAAATAATAACTTCCGTTACGCCTTTTCTGCTGACCAAAATCTTTAGCAATTTAATTGATGCTTTAACACTTGGTGATCAGCAAAGCTGGCTCAATCCTTTTCTCATGTTTGTGGTGATTGGGTTCATGTCCTCCATCTTTTTCTATTTGCAAGGCCAACTAAGCCGAATATTAGACATCAAATTGCAGGCTCATTTGCGCAAAATATTTATCACTAAGGTAGCCAATATGGACTACCAGCACTTAGAATCCAAAGAAACCTCTGCCCTTATTTCCAAAGTAGACGAAGAGTTTGGTTGGCGGATCCGCCAAACGGTAAGCGACGTGAGTAATGTAGTTTTTAACTTAGCTAGCCTCTCGGCCATTACAGTGATTATTTTGCCCAAATATCCTGTCATCTGGACTCTGATTATGCTGACTCAAATACCTCAGTATTTGATTGAGCGTCATTGGGTCAAAAAAGAGTGGCAAGTCCACGAACAAAACAGCGACAAGAGCAAAGAAATGTGGGATCTCAATTATCAACTACGTCAAAAAAATTACATCGCCGAACTCCGCATTAATAACGCGATAGACCACTTGCTCAGCAAATTTACCGGCCTCTTCGATTTTTTTGTGAACCAACGTATAGCTATTCGGAAAGCCAAAACGCCCAGCGAACTACTTCTCTCTACCTTGACGACCATAATTAGCGCGATTAGCTTGGGGGTCATTATCAACGATGTACGAGCTGGCATGCTTACCATCGGTTTGTTCACTTTTTACTTTGACACCATTCGCCGGGTCGGCGATGTCTTTCAACAGTTTGTCTACACGACAGTTTCTATCACCGAGAACAGTTATCACATCGACAACTTTAAGCAAGTCATGGAAATGGAAAATATCATCGTCAGTGGTGCTCGCAAATTATCCCAACAAGCTCCTCCGGCAATCGAATTCCGGGACGTCTCGTTCAAATATCCGGGCTCCAATCGCTATGTCTTTAACCATCTCAATCTGACGATCAAACCAGGCGAAGAAATCGCGATAGTCGGTGAAAACGGCGCCGGCAAAAGTACT
Organism: uncultured Pseudomonadales bacterium; assembly: GCA_964491465.1. Lineage (GTDB taxonomy): Bacteria > Patescibacteriota > Microgenomatia > UBA1400 > UBA12108 > UBA12108. The sequence goes on along the minus strand of CAZBFT010000013.1, from coordinate 9,530 downwards.
CTCATTAAATTGCTTTGCTGCTTCTATTACCCCACTTCGGGGTCAATTTTTCTCAACGGCGTCGATAGTCGCCAAATCAATTTGCCCAACTGGTACAAGCACTTGGCCTACTTGACCCAAGAATTTAATAATTTTGGGAACTTATCCCTTGCTGATAATGTATCCATCGGCGACCCCACCCGGCCCATAAATCAAAAACAAGTCATACAGGCCCTTAAAAGCGCCGACGCCAAGTTTTGGCATCGATATAAAAATGGTTTGGAGACCAAATTGAGCCAAAGATACGGTGGCGAAGAGCCAAGTTGGGGTCAGTGGCAAAAGATTTCCATTGCGCGCATTTTCTACCGTAATTCCAGTGTCATGATCCTCGACGAGCCAACCGCCTCTATCGATGCGGTTTCCGAATATAAAATTTTTAACGAGCTATATCGCTCGATTAAAAACAAAACCCTGATAATTGTTTCGCACCGCTTCTCAACTGTCCGTAACGCGGAAAGGATTATTGTCATCGCCAAGGGTCAGATTGTAGAGCAGGGCAGTCACGAACAACTAATTACCGACGACGGTTTATATGCCAAATCTTTCCGCCTCCAAGCCAAGGGATACAACTAATCCAAACTTTTCCTATAATAACTTAGAGTATTTCCCGGTGGGAAATCTTCCAGCTTGCCATATTCCTCGTACCCCAATTTTTCGTAAAATTTTGGTGCCTGCCATGTAAAAGTATTGGTGTACGCAAAATCGCAACCTCGCCTTTTTCCTTCTGCTTCTGCCATCTCCATCAGTTCTCTCCCCAAACCTTGTTTCCTACTAGTTTCATCTACCCAGAGTGAACCTATTTCCATCCCATTCCACAAAAACGACACCATCACCACCCCAACCAACTTACCTTGCTCATTTTTAGCCAATACCGAATAATGTTCGACCTTACGCTCGTGTCCGTGACTTGCGTGATACGCTAACATCCCATCCACCATCACCTTTTTATCGGCCTCGTCTGGCTCTCCATCAATCTTCTCGAATTTAATTTTTAGCATAAACTCAATGTTCTTTTGCTTCGGCCGCGTCAGCCTCCGCCTTAGTCTGGTGAATTGTGCCCTGTGGGTGGTTGGGAGGTGTGTAAAGGGTGTAAAGCCGCAAAGCCCCCGCTCCCACGTTGATCACATTATGTTTGGTCCCGGCCGGTACGATCGCCGCCATCCCCTCCGTGAGTGTGCGCTCTGCCCCGTCCATGACGATTTTTGCTGTCCCGCTTTCGATTCGAAAAAACTGGTCCACTGCTCCGTGGGTTTCTTCTCCTATTTCCTCGCCAACTTCCAGCTTCATCACCACCAGCTGGGCATGGGCGGAGGTATAGAGTACCGTCCGGAAAGTGTTGTTCTGCTGGGTAATTTCTTCAATATTGCCGACGTATCCGACCATATCTACCACTATACTCCACCTGCTCGGTCATGCGTACTATGGGTGTATTGACTCTTATATCAGGTTTGCTATTATGCTCGGATGGCAGATATAAATGGCAAAATCCAATTCACCCAAACTGGGCTTACCGAAGTGCAAGCTGAGTTGGACGAGCTCAAAAATACCAAACTTCCGGCTGCGATTGACCGCGTGGCCCGCGCTCGCGATTTTGGCGACCTCTCGGAGAATGCCGAGTATCACGCCGCGAAAGAAGAGCTGTCATTTATCGAGGGACGGGTCGAGGAGCTCGAGTCCCTGGTAGCCAAAGCCCAGGTTGTGGACAATGGTCATACCAACGGTGCCGTCGACATCGGTTGCAAGGTGACCGTCGAACTGGATGGGACTACTCACACCTACGAAATCGTGGGTGAATGGGAAGCCGATCCCATGAAAAAGAAAATTTCCCACACTTCTCCCCTCGGCCAAGCCCTCTTGGGCAAGAAAAAAGGCGAAGAGGTGGAGTTTGAAGCCCCCGCCGGCAAAGTCATCTACAAAATCAAAAAAATTAACTAACTCTCTGGGTAGTCAGGATGTGTATTCCGGCTACCACCGGGGAATTTCCTGTCCCGTGGACTTGCTGGGCAAGGAAACGGCTGAATAAGCAGTTTGCCGCACCCCAACAAGATCTGCAGGATGGTATACTCTAAACAAATATATGACTTCTAGACTTGAAGAAATCCGCAACATCCGCTTGGGCAAGCTCGCCAAGCTGCGCGAGCTAGGCATCGACCCTTATCCCGCCCAAAGCCGCAAAGACGCAAATAATGGAGCGGTCATCGCCGATTTTGCGCAATTTGAAGGCAAAGAACTTTCTTTGACTGGGCGCCTTATATCCATTCGTAGTCATGGCCAAATTGCCTTTGCCGACCTGGCCGACCAGTCCGGCAAGATCCAATTGCTTTTACGTCAAAACGCGATCGACTTCCCCGATCTCTCTCTCCTCGACGCCGGCGACTTTGTGGGGGCCAAGGGGACTGTGACCAAAACCAAAACCGGCGCCATCCCCCACCTGCTTTCCATGACCGCCACTCCCAT
>CAZBFT010000013.1:0-7024 GCA_964491465.1 uncultured Pseudomonadales bacterium | reverse complement strand
CCATCAGCCTCGACGTCAAATCTTTGCGTTTACTCACCAAATCCCTCCGTCCGCTCCCTGACAGCTGGGAAGGACTAAAAGATCCAGAGGTCATGTTCCGCCGGCGCTATCTTGACCTTGTGCTCAACACTGCTCATCGGGATCTCTTTGTCCGCAAAAGCAAGTTTTGGTCAGTGGCTCGCACCTTTATGGCCGATCGGGGCTTTTTGGAAGTGGAAACTCCAGTCCTGGAACACGTAACCGGCGGGGCCGACGCCAAACCATTCAAAACCCACCACAACGCGCTGGACGAGGATTTTTACTTGCGTATCAGCACCGAGCTTTATCAAAAAAGGTTGATCGCGGCTGGCTACGAAAAAATTTATACCCTTGGCCCCAACTTCCGCAACGAAGGTATCGACGACGAACACTTGCAGGAATACTATCAGCTCGAATGGTACTGGGCGTATGCCGATTTCCGCGACAATATGCAGCTCACCAAAGAATTGTTCCGCGAGCTTGCCGAGAAGGTGTATGGCACCACCAAATTTACTCGTGGAAAGCATACTTTTGATTTGGCCGGTCAATGGGTAGTACTCGATTACTCCCAGGTCATACTTAACAAATTAGGTATCGACATTTTCCGTGATACGGATAAACAAATGGTGGCAGTCCTACTGAAGCATGGCATCAAGTTGGATGGGGGAGTCAATCGCGCTCGTCTGGTCGACAACCTCTGGAAAATCATTCGTGCCGACGTGGCGGGTCCTGCCTTCCTGATCAACACTCCCAAATTTATCTCTCCGCTCGCCAAGTCTTACGCTGATAACCCCAATATCACTGAGCGGTTCCAAATCATTTTGGCCGGCAGCGAACTCTGTAACGGCTACAGTGAACTGAACGACCCTGCGGACCAGCTAGCCCGGTTTATGGAGCAGCAAGCTGCCCGCGACGCCGGCGACGACGAAGCTCAAATGATGGACATCGATTTTGTCGAAATGTTGGAATATGGCATGCCGCCCACAAGCGGCCTGGGTGTGTCCGAGCGTCTATTTTGGTTCCTGGAAAACGTGACCGCCCGCGAAGGCACCCTTTTCCCCCAGACCCGCCGCCACGTAGACGACCTCACCCGCCGGATCTATAACTTGCCGGAAGAAATAAAGAAAAAATCTGTGGTCAAAAAAAGAGGACAAATTGAAGGCACTATCGCCACCGAATTGAAAGACCAATTCCCCGGCATGTTCTACGCTTACACCGTTATCGACGGAGTAAATATCAATAAATCTGATAGTGACCTCAAAAAACTCACCAAAAAAATAATTACCGATAATACTCATGAACTAGCAAAAATTGGCGAGCTCAAACCAATCAAAGCATACCGTGAGATCTTTAAGCAAACTGGAGCCTGGAAACTGTCTCGCCGCCCTTCACCCGAAGCATTGCTTCGCCGTCTGTCTACCGGTAAAGGCATCTACAATATTAATACTGCCGTAGACGCCTACAATCTGGCCGTGATCGAAACAGGCGTCGGTTTGGGAGGATTTAACGCCGATAAAATTGCTTTTCCCGTCACTCTACGCATGACAAAAGCTGGCGAGAAAATGCATTTGTTAGGCGACGATGAGCTCACCACTGTGATGGAAGGAGAAATGGCCTACGCTGACGAGGAAAAATTAATTACCCTCGATCTTAATTATCGCGACATTGATGCCACCAAAATCACCGAGCAAACCAAGAGAATTATTCTCTATGCTGACGGTGCCCCAGGATTGTCCCAAGCAGAGGTGGTCGCTGCTATCGAAAAAGGAGCCAACTACATCAAACAATTCTGCGGTGGCACAATTAGCGAAATTAAAATCGTGAAATAATATGGTCTCACGAGACGAACTCATCATCTTTATCGAAAAAATTTTGGGAGAAGATTTGCTCAGAAAATCTCGCCTTAAAGATATCTATGCCAACGGTGTCCAAATTCATGGGATCGACAAAATAAATAAAATCTCACTCGGAGTGTCCATGACCCAGGATTTCTTGCAAGAAGCAGCTCGAGCCAAAGCTGAGTTTTGCTTGACCCATCACGGACTAGATTTAACGGTACACAACATTGTCGCCTCTCGCTTGCACGCTGGCTCTCAGGCCAATCTCAAATTCGCGTTCTCCCACGATTTGACACTCGCGGGATATCACTACAGCCTCGACACTCATCCAACAATTGGCAACAATGCGGTAATCATCCGCGAGCTGGGTGCCCAAATAACCGGCGAAACATATTTTGACGAGTGGGGTTACGTCGCCGAATTTGCTTCGCCTATCCCATCCGCTGAGCTGGCGCAAAAACTAGCCGGCCTTATGTCCCATGATATTTTTACCGTCTATGGTGGACCCGAGATGGTGAGCCGCATAGGGGTGTGTAGTGGTGGAGCCAAACCTTACGACCGGCAACTTTGGGAAATCATCGAGAAAAAACTAGATGCCCATATCGCCGGCGAAATCATCGAGCCCAGCATCGCTCAAGCCAAGGGTATCGGCTACAACTACTATAGTTGCGGCCACTACGCCTCAGAAGTTTTTGGCGTGCAAGAGCTGGGCAAAAAGCTCAAAGCTCATTTCAAAAATAAACTAGAAGTCGAATTTATCGACATCTCTAACCCGCTCTGAGACCCAATTCAGAAGCAAATTTCGGGAATAAAGGTTCCTTTCCTTTCATCATAAAAACACTTCCATCCTCTAGAATTGCTAATTCAGCAGAAACATTCTCCCTTACCATTGATGCGCCCCCATATATACTTGGTTCAAGAACTTCAACGGGGTGTTGAGCTACAAAGGTTTGTTCCTTTCGCTCATATTTAATTCTACCAGCCCTAATAAGTACTTCCTCCCCCACTACCATTCCGTCCATTTTTTCGAAATCTGTATTTGGGACTACCAAAGTAGCGTACCATATAATAGATCCGTCACTCGCCAATCCCCTAACCACTAGAATTTGAGAGAACGCAATATTTTCAACCCTACCAAGCACACTCGTATCAAAAGTATCATCATTTCTCACGGCCTCAACGTGTCGTGGTAACTTTAATTCTTGTGAATGTGTCATACCTGTCCCATGAACTTATCCATCCCATATATTTTACCCTATTAATCAACACCTGCTAAAATATACGTTATGACCCACGACCAAGCGCTCGCCATAGTCCGTGAATTTGTCAAAAACGAAAATCTCGTGCGCCACATGCTGGCGGTCGAGGCCGCGATGGCAGCGTACGCAAAAATATATGGAGAGGACGAGGAGAAATGGCGGGTAGCCGGCCTGCTCCACGACTTTGACTGGGAAATCCACCCGACCCTCGATGGTCACCCCCAAAAGGGTAGTGAAATTTTACGTGAGCGGGGAGTCAGCGAAGAAATTATTCGCGCCATATTAAGTCATGCACAGCACACCGGCGTCTCCCGCGACTCAAAGATGGAAAAAGCTCTCTTCGCAGTCGACGAACTGACTGGACTTATCACCACTACCGCCCTAGTCCGCCCCAGCAAAAAAATTGCCGACGTGGAAGTGAAAAGTATTAAGAAAAAGTGGAAAGACAAAGCCTTTGCCGCAGGGGTCAACCGCGCCGAAGTAGAGCAAGGTACTCAAGAACTAGGAGTTAATCTGTGGGAGGAGCACGTGCCAACCGTCCTCTCTGCCATGCAAAGTATCGCGCCAGAATTGGGATTATGATCACCAAGCACAAAAATCAGCAAATTATCGTCGCCGCGCTTGGTCTCCCCGTCTCAGCCGACAGACAAAAAGTCCTCCTCACTCAGCGTCACGCTCCGGGCAACCCTGCTTGGCATCACAAATGGCAGCTGGCGGGTGGGGGAGTGCAGTTTGGCGAAGATATGGAGGCCGCAGTTTTGCGCGAAATGCACGAAGAGCTGCACGTCCAAGCCACCATCATCCATCCTTACCCAATCGTCAAAAACAGCATTTGGTACGCCGATGAGTCCGACGAGAAAATGGATACCCACGTCATTCTTATTGCCTATTTGGTCACAATCGGCGACCAAGTCCCCGATCTCTCTCACGACCCTGACTGGGAAACTGCCGCCTACGGCTGGTTTACACTAGCTGAAGCAGAAAAGCTCGATTTCCTACCTCTCACCCTCGACACAATCCGCGATGCTTTCGCTCTGCTTACCAAAAATGGTATACTGCCTCCAACTAAATAACAGCGCTTGAGGTTAGCTTTCCACTAACCTAGCTGGCCGGTGAACCGGTCCGGGTAAGCCCGTGATAGCAGGAGACAAGAAGTAAATTAGGTGGCACCACGCAACTCGCGTCCTATGTAGGACGATATGCGTGGTTTTTTTTGTATTAAAATAAACAAAAGGGAGAATCAAATATGCTAGACATTCAGTTCATTCGCGATAATGCGAAGTCAGTCAAAAAAGCCACAGCCGATAAAGGATTTGACGCCAAAGTCATTGACCAATTAATCCAAGTTGACGAAAAGCGAAGGCACCTAATCCAACATGCCGAAAAGCTCCGCGCTGAGCGCAACAACTTAAACGATCAACTTAAAATTGATCGCAATCCAGAACTCATAGCCCAAAGCAAAGATCTCAAATCACAACTCGAAAAAGTAGAAGCTGAGCAAAAAGCAGTAAATACCAACTACTTGGATCTGATGTATAAAATCCCCAACCCCTCAGCTGCCGACGTTAAAGTGGGCAATGAAGTTGATAACGAGGTCTTGCGCCAAGTAGGCAAACCCAAAGATTTTGGTTTCACCGTCCGCGATCACGTCGAACTTGGTACTCTCACAAACACCATCGATATAACTGCCGGAACCAAAGTGGCCGAGTCAGGCTTTTATTATATGAAGGGCATGGGAGCCATGTTGGAGTTTGCCCTAGTTCAATATGCCCTCCAAAAGCTGGCACAAAAAGGCTTTACCCCGGTGATTACTCCCAACCTGGCCAATGAGCAAAGTGTGATCGGCTGCGGCTTCCAAGCCAGGAGCGACAAAGAACGCCAAATTTATCATGTCGAGGGAGAGGATCTAGATCTCATTGCCACCGCCGAGATCACTTTGGTCGGCCAGCACCAAGACACCACATTAAATGCCCAAGTCCTCCCGCTCAAATACGCCGGTTACTCATCTTGTTATCGCTACGAAAAGGGTAGCTATGGCAAAGACGTGCGGGGAATATTCCGTGTCCACGAATTTCGCAAAGTCGAAATGGTGGTTTTCTGTCTACCCGAAGACAGCAACAAAATTCATGAGCAATTGAGAGAAATCGAAGAGGAAATTTGGCAGGAATTGGAAATTCCCTACCAAGTCATTAAACAAGCCACGGGAGACTTGGGCAATGCAGCCTCGCGCAAGTACGATCTAGAAGCCTGGATGCCCGCACAAAAGAGGTATCGGGAAGTGACCAGTACCAGTAATACCACGGATTTCCAAGCTCGAAGGCTTGGAATCAAAGTACAAAGGAATGGGGGTACAGAATTTATCCATACTCTCAACGGTACTATTCTGGCGCTAGGCCGCGCCATCATCGCCATTTACGAAAACTACCAAAATGAGGATGGATCTATCAAAGTTCCCACAGTTCTCCAAAAATGGGTGGGGACTGACACCATACCTTTAATATAACGCAAATTATGGACGAACTAGCCATTTTACTCAAAACCGACCGAGATTTTTCATCTCTCTCTGTCACCAAGGGTGCTGCTCATGCTTTTAAGCACTACCTCACAGTGGACGCAGTTATGCTCCCCAATCGTGGTGAACCAACCATGGGGATTGACCGCATTTACCAGTCCATGGCCGGCGACTACACACTCCGTTGGTCACCCGAATCTGGTGCTGTCGCTGCTTCTGGAGATCTTGGCTACACCTGGGGCCACTACACCAACGAATTCATAGGTGACAGGGGACAAAAAACCGTGGAAAAGGGTAAATATCTCAATGTTTGGCGCAAACAATCCGACGATTCCTGGAAAGTCATGGTCGATATGGGCAATCTCTCATGACCCAAATCTCTTTTGTCTACTTTGACGTCGGTGGGGTCGTTTTGCTCGACTATTCCGGAACCAATAAATGGGAAGAAATGAAGCAAGGTCTCGGTGTTACGCCAGAGTTAGACGCAGAATTTGAAAAAATCTGGAATACCTATCATCGTCGTATTTGTTTAGACTACGACGTCGAAAATCTGGTCCCAATTTTTCGGAATCAACTTAGACTCAAACTCCCACCAGATTACTCGATGGTCCAGGATTTCGTGAATCGCTATGATCCCAACCCCTCAATCTGGTCGGTTATACAGTCGATACGTGAAAATTATCGGACTGGCTTGCTGACCAACATGTACCCCAATCTACTGAAAACTATTTTTGCGAGACCTGATCTTCGTGCCGACTGGGGTTGGGAAATAATTGTGGATAGTAGTACAGTTATGGCCCAAAAACCAAATCCACAAATTTTTTCCATCGCCGAAAAAATGGCTTCGGTAGCTCCCCAGGAAATTTTGTTTATCGAAAATCAACAAAAGCACATAGCTGCTGCCAAAGCACGTGGTTGGCAGACTTTTCTCTATGACTCAGCTAATTTTGTGCAGTCAAGCGCTGATCTAACAGCTTTCTTGCAGCTCCCAACCAGATGAGCATGATATACTTCTTGTCATGTTAGGATTCCTCAGCAAATTGTTTGACGGCAACGCCCGTGAACTCGAGAAATTACAGCCGATTGTCACCCAGGTCAACGGCTTTGAAGAGGCCATTTCTAAGCTCAAGGATAAAGAGCTTCCAGGCAAAACTGCCGAGTTAAAAAAACGCCTGGAAAACGGCGAAAATCTCGATCAAATCCTCCCCGAAGCCTTGGCTACCATCCGCGAAGCCATCCGTCGCGTGACCGGCGAGCGGGCCTTTGACGAACAGCTTCTGGCCGCCCTCAATCTCTATCATGGCCGGATTGCTGAGCAAAAAACTGGGGAGGGCAAAACTCTCTCCGCTACTCTGGCCAGTTACATCCGTGCCTTGGTAGGCAAAGGTGTACACGTG
>CAZBFT010000012.1:2867-14181 GCA_964491465.1 uncultured Pseudomonadales bacterium | reverse complement strand
CACCCTGCTCGATCATTCTTTTGATCTCGGCATTACTTACGCCTAGATCGGCAGACTTGAGCGCGTCGAGTGCTGGAGTGCCGGACTTAACGGGAATGGTGGGCATGTCAGTGGGTGCTGCTTTGGGTTGGACCACATCGTTGTAGTATTTTTGGCCAAGATCGGCGCCAGAATTTCCGTGGAGTTGGCGGGTAATGTCGTAGGCTAAGCGTTTTTTATTTTCGATTGGTTTAGCGGGGTCGAGCGCTTTGACCTCATCTAGTGGAATGTCGGTCAAGAGTTCGTAGTAAGTCGTAATCATGTCGTCGGACATGGCCATAATTTTGGCATAGATGTCTTCTGGCTTGTCGGTGAGCCAAATACAGTTGCCTACCGATTTACTCATTTGTTTGCCGTCGGTACCATTGATCATGGGGGTGGTGAGTACGTACTTTTCCCGGTTATTCATTTTGCGCTGGAGTTCACGCCCGATTAGCATGTTGAATTCTTGGTCGGTGCCGCCGATTTCGAGGTCGACGTCCATGGCAACCGAGTCGTACCCTTGGAGTAGCGGGTACATAGTTTCGTGGTACCAGACTACGTCACCTTTACTGATTCGCCGCGCGAACATTTCCCGCTTGAAAAGCTGGGTGGCGCTGATATTACTCGCAATGCGGATAATGTCTTTGAGCGTCAATTTGGTCAGCCAATCCCCGTTTTGTTTTATCTTGACCAGGTTAAAATCGACGATTTTGCTCACTTGTTCTTTCCAGGTCTTAATATTGGCATCAATTTCTTCTTGAGTAATTAATTTGCGGCCGCTGTCGCGCTCGCTGGGATCGCCGGCCAGAACGGTCCCGGTGCCGAAAAGAAAAATTACTTCGTGTCCAGCCTTCGCAAAGTCCATGAGTTTGCGAAAACCAATGGTGTGACCAAGATGCAGCTGGTTAAAGGTGGGGTCAAAACCCTGGTAGAGACGAATTTTTTTGCCGGCAATTAATTTTTCCAAACCCGCCTTGGCGGGAAGAATTTTGGCGACGCGGCGAGTAAGTAAATCTTGATTATTGGTCATATAACTCCTTGTATTGTATCAAATATTTTTAATCCAGTGGTCTAGAACAGCTGCAACTTTCCCTAAACTCTTGAGACTAACCCATTCGTTATCACTGTGTAGCCCACCACCCTTGGGACCAAACACCAGGGCGGGAATACCAAGCTTGGTGGCGTGTCTAGCATCGGCGGTGCCGTGGTCAAAACCGGCGATAGGGTTAAGCGAGCTTGCCTTGAGTGTCTCGGCGAGGGTGATAAAAATACGTGAGCGTGGATCGCAACTAATAGGAGATTCATCTTTGACGAGCTGGACGTGACAACCGACAAAAGCGTGGGAGAAGTCATCAATGACGGCTTGGGAAGCGATAGATGGGTGGCGACGGACGTCGCACCAAAGTTCGGCAGAAGCAGGAACCTGGTTGATGGCAGTGCCACCATTTATCTGTGAAAAGTTAAAGGTAGTTTCGCGGGTCTCAGATTTGGGAGTGGGATGGTCGAGCTTAAACTTGGCAAGTCCAACCATCAGTTTTTCGATCGCGTTTTCTCCGTCCCAGGGACGAGAACCGTGGGTAGCCCGTCCGGAAGCCTTAATTTGGATTTGCATCATGCCTTTGGCCTGGATAACAAGGCGATGGTTGGTAGGTTCGAGGAAAAGTGCGCCTTTTAAGTCGGGCATTTGGCACAAAATTTGGGCAGTGTCGGATCCGCCAATTTCTTCGTCAGTGACCAACATGAATGTGAGCCGTTTGGCTTTGGCGAGCGTATCCCATTGTTTAGCCGAGTCAATGAGTATGGCCGCGCACCCTTTGACGTCGGCAGTGCCTCGCCCGATGGCCTTATCGCCTTTGATTGTTAAGTGAAATAGTGAGTCAGGGCCAGGTACTACATCCAAATGCGTATGGATAAGCCAATGCGTTGTGGCGAGGTCGAGATGTCCCCACCACATAATACCGAGCTCTGGATCAATTTGGGCATGGGGTAGCTTTGACTGCCAATGTGTGAGTAATTGTTGGCAGGTGTCGCGGTCGTGGCTAACCGAGCGGGTGGATACAAGTTCGGCAAGGGTTAATTGAATTGTCATAAACTAACTCCTTGATAACTGAGTAAATTGTCCAGCTAAGCGTTGGACATCGTGGCGATCTTGGTTGGTAAGACTATGTCCGGCACAGGTCGGAGCAATCAGAGTGCCTCTGGCTAGCGTGGCTAAGAGTACAACGGGTAAACCGAGCGGTCCCAAGTTTCGGTCAGAGCCAACAAGCAGGAATCCGGAATCAAGAAGATCGTGAATAGTGCCTAGATTTCCGTCGGCTACTTCCACAGGTACGAGCGTACATCCATTACCTGATGAGCGACTGATTTCGGCAAATTCATTGGCAACCTGTCCATTACCGTCGACTACACCGAGTCTAAACGGCTGTTCCTGGATTAGCCTTAGTCGATTGGGCGTAGTTTTGCCGCGGCGAATAAAAGACTGTCGAGCCCGATGGATAAAGCCAGTGTGTTCGTGTAATGATGGCTGCTGCGCGGCAAAAATAAACATTTCATGACGGCGAGGAGCGCCATGGCAAAAAGGTGGAAAAGCAGCGTGAGGTACAAGGCTGAGAAATTCTAAGCAGATTTTTTGTGTCGCCGCTCCGGAGGGAATACCAAGGAACTCGTCAGCTAAACGCACTTCGGCGACGAGGGGAAGATGGTTTTTCCCAGCGTGAATCGCTGCTTCTAGCATGGCGACTTTACCGGCACCGCTACCGTTTTCGACGGATACTGCCCGCCCGAGCTCCACGCTACCATCGGGCTGATTAATGAGAGTGGCACAGGCTACGGGTTTGCCACCCCGAGAGACAATCCATGGTTGTACCGCCCTGCTTTCAATGTCGTTGATCAGTTTGCTTGGGTCGCGTGAGAGGGCGTGTTGGGTGTATGTTGCTTGGAGTAAAGCGATAATGGTTTGGGCGGCAAAGGATGGGTCCAGAGTCTCAGGACGCATTAGCTCGACGGCTCCCGGGAATCCGTTGACTTTTTTCCATGCCAGGCTAAGTTCTCGCTCTATCTTCTGTATGTTCATATGTTCCTTTTTTCCAACAAATAAGCCCCTGCCTACCCCCAAACTAGTCGGGAACAGACAGGGGCCAGCAAGAGTCGGCGATACCACCCTGAATCATTATCCTTGGCTTATATCCTCCTTCGCGTAAAGCTTCGGCGGACAAGAAAAATCCCGCACACGCGGGATCTGAAACTACCAAGGATAACCTTGTTTGTTCAGATGCTCTGTTTCTGTGTGACACATCTTAGCGCGCTTACGGGCGCACCCGGAACCGATTTTGTCGGATCAGCTGATGGAGAGTAAATTCGAATTTAAGTATTTGAATGTCTTGCAGCAACCGACATTTCTCTGATTACCCTACTTAAAACTACTGAAAGCTCCGTCGTAGCTTTGATTAACTTGTGTGAGGAATATAGCAGCTGTACTTTTATTTGTCAATACTACTATGGGACTATTAAGTAACAAGCCTGGGTAGCCATATTTGCAGTAAAGCATTATACTAGGGGGCATGCAAGAGTGGATGCGGACGTGGCAGAGGAGAAAAATGGGGAGAAGATTTCATTTTCGGTTTGACCGGGAGAGTTTGCTCAAGTATGCGGGGGTGACGGCCTTGGCGGGAACCCTGTTGGGGCTATTCCTCATGATCATTCTTTTTGCCTGGACGGCGGCGAGCTTGCCCAACCCAGACAAAGTAGTGAGGCGAGAAGGATTTAGCACGAAGATAGTCGACCGATACGGTGTAACCCTTTATGATTTGTATACCGATTACAACCGATTGCCGGTCAAGTTTGAGCAGATTCCGGATAGTTTGAAAAAAGCAACAATAGCGATTGAGGACAAGGAGTTTTACCAACACGAAGGCTTTAGTATCTGGGGGATGATCCGAGGAGGCTCTCGACTGTTTACGCGCGGACGAGCTCAGGGTGGTTCTACCCTCACCCAACAGTTGGTGAAGAATGTGCTGTTGACGTCGGACCGCTCGATCGTGCGGAAATTTAAGGAGCTGGTGTTGTCGCTGCAGATTGAGCGCAAGTTTAGCAAAGACGAAATTTTGACCATGTACTTGAACGAGGCACCATATGGCGGGACGGCAATAGGGATTGCGGCGGCCTCCGAGCGGTATTTTGGCAAAGAGCCGGCGGACTTGACCTTGACCCAAGCGGCCATTTTGGCGGGGATGCCACAGGCGCCTTCACGTTATTCACCCTACGGGAGTGATCCGGAAGCGTATGTAGCCAGAACAACTGCGGTACTGAGGCGGATGAGGGAGGACAACTATATTACCAAGGAACAAGAAACGGCCAGTTTGGAAGAGCTACAAAGCATCGAATTTAAAGATCAGTCGGTAGCCATCAAGGCACCCCATTTTGTGTTTTATGTTAAAGATCAACTGGTAGAGCTACTAGGTGAGGCGGTAGTCGAAGAAGGTGGATATACAGTGACAACGACGCTGGACACTGAGTTGCAGGATTTTGCTCAGCTCACAGTAAAGGAAGAAATTGACAAGTTGGAGAAGGTGCACGTGACTAACGGGGCGGCGATGGTGATGAACCCACAAAACGGCGAGGTACTGGCGATGATAGGGTCCAAGGACTATTTGGCCGAGGACTATGACGGGGAGGTGAATGTGGTAATGTCGCAGCGACAGCCTGGTAGTGCTATTAAACCCGTGACTTATGCGACCGCCTTTGCCAAAGGATACTCACCTTCAACCATGCTACTCGATGTGCCGACCAAGTTTCCCGGTGGGAAAGAGGGGGAGTTTTATGAGCCAAAAAACTATGATGGCAAATACCATGGGCCGGTGCAGCTAAGATTTGCGTTGGGATCGTCATTAAACATCCCGGCAGTCAAGTTACTTTCTTTGGTAGGACTGAAAGATATGTTGCAGCAGGCCTATGACATGGGTTTTGACACCCTGGCGCCTTCAGCTGATAACATGAAGCGGTTTGGATTGTCGGTTACCTTGGGTGGTGGCGAGGTGAGGTTATTTGATTTGGTACATGCCTACAGTGCGTTTGCGAACGGTGGCGAGCGGGTGACTGCGGTCTCGATTTTGAAAGTGGAAAAAGACGGCAAAACCATTTATGAAGCTAAAGATCCCCAGAAACACCGAGTTCTGTCGGAAGAAGTGGCTTTTTTGATAAACCATGTCTTGTACGATAACAACGCTAGACTACTCACCTTTGGGGCGAATAGTTATCTCAATATGAGTGGTCGGAGTATCGCCGTGAAGACCGGAACAACTAACGACAAACGCGACAACTGGACGGTTGGGTGGAGTACGGGAGCGGTCGTGGGAGTATGGGTAGGTAATAACGATAACTCGGCGATGAAAGAGGTGGCGTCAGGTGTCACTGGGGCCTCCCCTATTTGGCGCAAAATCATGTTGAAAACTTGGGAAAAGTATAAGGGAGAGGACTTTAAAGTCCCATCGGGAGTGGAGGCTAGGCAAGTCGATACCGTTTCGGGATATCCCGAGCACGACGGTTACCCTGCGCGGGCAGACTATTTTGTCAAAGGTACGGTGCCAACCGAGCCGGATCCGGTGCATACTAAGGTGCGTTTGTGCCGGGCCGACGAAAATAAACTAGCAACCGAGGTAGATATTGCCCGGGGCGAGTATACAGAGAAGGAGTTCTATGTCTTAAAGAACGAAAGCTCGGCTTGGCAGGATGATATCTGGGCTTGGATAGATAGCCAGGGGGACCCTAAATTTAAGGTTCCGCGCGAGTATTGCAGCAGTAATACCGATACCGTGATCGGCTTTGAAAAGCCGGGGAACGAAAGCCGAGTAAACAGCAACACGTTTGAGGTCCGCTTACGTGTGACGACTAGCAAAGAGATGGAGTGGATTAAGCTGTACAAAAACGGGAGCGAGGTAGAAAGCTTTGGCGGTGGGAACAAAATAGTTTCGACTAACATCACCTTGCCGGACGGCACGTATGAACTGATGGGTAAAGTGCATCTGAAAGACGGGTCAGAGACGGATACCAAGGTAAAGATTGGGGTAAATATGGACTGGAATTATGCACCGTCCCCCACCCCGACCCCGACACCTACTCCGACACCAACACCCAGTCCGCTTCCAAGTCCATTGCCGAGTGTTTAGGATTTGGAAACAATATTCAGTTTATTTTTGAGCGTATCGAGCATTTCCTTTTTATCCGACTCGACATCTTTGGAACTTTCTGACCAGGTGATTTGGAGCAGGTAGTTGTTGCCTTGGCCCATTTTGACCACCGATTTACAGGTCAGTTCTGCCCAGTGAAATTTTTGTCCCTGCAAAGCATCTAGGATATCGGCGTATTTCAGACTGGCTGGCACGATCAAAGAGATGTCGAGGATTTTGGGGTGGGAGAACTCCGTTATTACCCGGCCGTAGGGAGAGGCAAGAGGTAAAAGCAGATGGGTATAAAGGGTAAAAGATATGGGTGTAAGCTCACCTATCACGGTAGTGCCAGATACAATTTTGAGGTCACGACTAATTTGATATGGAATATTTAGTTGAGCCATAAGAGTGGAGAGGGTGTGCTCGATCCCCTCTTTGCGATAAGCACTCAAGTCACGGCGCTCCGAGGGGAGCGGCAAATTGGAGTGGAATGTATTACCTAGTTCAAACAAGACAGCCTTGTCCACTCCATGCTTGGCATAGTTGTGGGAGACAAGAGCGAGTTGGGGGACAATAGAAGTGCGGAGGGCGTTTTGGTCGGTGCTTAGGGCGTTGGCCAGTTTGATTTGGTCTGACTCAACGCTTGCGAGAACTAGCGGGGTAGTGATGTGTTCGTGGGCTCCTTGAGCTACCAGAAGGTCGCGCAACCTGTCTTCAAAGCGGTAAATGTCCTGCGTGATGTCCACAGGCACGGGCGTATTGAGTGGGAGTACCGGCAAGTTGGCGTAATCGTAAATGCGGAGAACGTCGGCGACTAGATCGTCCTCAACTTCTATATCTGTACGAAAATACGGAATTTCGACGGTTAAAGCGAGCTCGTTTTCTTCGATGATTTGATAACAGAGTGATTTGAGGATTCTTTTGACAGTAGAAGTGGATATATTGAGTCCGGAAAGCAACTTTAGTCGGGCAAAGTGGAGAGTTTGGGTAGAGGGTGATATGGGGCTCGGATAATAATCGTCGTTGTCGTAGTAAGTACCACCTGCTAATTCTAGAATTAGTTCGGTGGCACGAGCCATAGCTATATCGATGAGCCGAGGATCTAAGAATTTGTCGTTACGGTTCACCGATTCATTGATAATTTTGAGGCGGCGGGAATTTTGCCGGATTATCCGTGAGTCGTAGTTGCCGGCGTCAAGAATGATATCTATAGTTGAATCTGACACGCCTGTAAGTTTACCGCCGACAATTCCACCAATTACAGTAGCAACTCCCCCCGAAGTGAGGATAAAAGTCGCTGGATCGAGCGTAACAACGGTTCCGAGGAGAGTAGTTAATTTTTCACCACTTTTGGCCGGACGGATAGTAATATCACTACCAGGTAGTTTGGCTAGGTCTTGTGCGTGCATGGTCTGGCCGTACTCCACCATGACGTAGTTGGTGATGTCGACAATATTATTTTTGGTTTCCATACCGTAAAGGGTAAGCCTATCGACCAACCATTTGGGCGAGGGTCCTACTTTAATTCCCTTGAATACGCGCGTTTGGAAACGACGTACGGCAGGGGTTTGGACGGTTATTGGTATATGGTATTTGGTAGTTGGTGGTTGACCGGGCTTGGTATATAACTTGGGTTCTTTAAGCTTAATATTCTCAAAAGCGGCCAGATCGCGGGCACAACCCACTATGCTGAGCCAGTCGGAACGGTCCATACGGTGCTCTAGGTCCAGTACGCCTGAGTCGTCCAATGGTTTGTCCAGCATGAGGCCAATTTGGGTGAAACTGGCGGCAATCTCGGCAGGTGTTTTGTCCAGATCGACGTAGTCTTGGAGCCAGTTAAGAGGAATTTTCATAGATAGACGAGTTCGCCTCCGTAGAGTTTGCGTATATCGGTAATGCCAAATTTGGACATGACCAGCCGGTCCAGCCCCATGCCAAAGGAGTAGCCGGTCCAGATTTCGGGATCGATTCCGCAGGCTTTATAGCAGTTGTAATGAGTCATACCGCTACCCAAGGTCTCGATCCAGCCGCGGTACTTGCAAACTTGGCAGCCAATCCCATGGCAAAAGCGGCACTGCATATCGATCCCCATGCCGGGACTGACTTCGGGATAGTATTTGTAGCGAAAACGTAATTTGACGTCGGCCCCAAACAAAAATTGGTGAGCCTGGGTCAACATATCTTTGAGGTTTTGGATGTTGATCCCCCGATCTACGACAAAGCCCTGGTATTGGTAAAAGAAGCTGGTGTTGGTGGTGCTATTGGTCTCGTTGCGATAAACTTTGCCTGGTACCACGACACGTAGGGGTGGTTTGAAAGTAGACAG
The DNA here is from genome assembly GCA_964491465.1 of uncultured Pseudomonadales bacterium. GTDB lineage: Bacteria > Patescibacteriota > Microgenomatia > UBA1400 > UBA12108 > UBA12108. Next base: position 5,670 of record CAZBFT010000012.1, on the reverse strand, counting down.
GACTCGAGTCTGGATGGAGGAGGTGTGGGTACGCATGAGCAGGTTGGGCTCTTTAACAAAGAGAGTGTCCTGCAAATCCATGGCCGGGTGACCCTCGGGCAAGTTAAGGCGGCGGAAGTTGTATTCCACATCCTCCAGTTCCGGCCCCTCTTGGACTGAGAAACCATGGTAACGGAAGAATGAGTTGAGCTCGCGGATGATTTGGGTGGTGGGGTGTAATCTACCAGTGCTTTTGATTTGACCAGGGACAGTATGATCAGTTTCGGGATCAAAGCTAGAGGTTAAAGTTGATAGTTTTTGTTTGAGTAAAGATTCTTGATCACTTTTAAGTTGGTTTAAAATTGGGCCAAGAGTTTTTTTGTTTTCAGTGTCTAGTTGTGGAAGCGTTTTGAGTAGGGTTGTTGTTGCACCACTTCGACCTACAAAGTTTATATGGATTTGATTAACTTCTTCTGGAATTTTGGCAGAAGAAATTTCCTGTTCGAATAATAATTTGTTTTGGTCGATCTTCTTGATCAACTCCTGGGTATCGATATCAGACATATGTTTATTGTACTTTTGTGAATGTGCCCTGGCAAGGAGAGATAATTCCATGCCAGGGCTATGTTTATTTTTGGATTAAAATTTGCTGACCTTCATATTCGACTACAAGCTGGGGTTCGGCCCCTATCCAGGCGTTGCCCTCGGTAGTATACGGAGATAGTCCGAGCGATAAGGCCATCGCTATTGGCAATACTCCGCCATGCTCGTTGGCGGAGGAAATAATTTCACAAAGCTTGCAACGGGCGCGATGTGCGTCGATTTGGAGTTTAATCCATGAGGGTTTCCCCTCACTATTAATAATTCTTTCTGCTGACTGACAATATGCCATATAATTCCTCATAATCTTGATAAGTTCTTTGGGCTAGCGAGCGGGCAAAGAAAAACCCCGCTGGGTTTGCGGGGTTGGTAAGTTGTGAATTTGGGAAAAATTACGCAACAAACGCCCCGCTGGTAAAGGGGGTAAAGCCTGATTGTGTGGCAAGGTGTGATTCAATTTTGTCTAGTCGATCTTTGGCTTGGGCAGCCAAAAACAGAGATTTGGAAGAAGTTTCGATTAAATCTGACACCTCAACTTTGATCTTTTTAACATCTGATTTTAGCGTACTGACGCCAGATTTTATATTCGAGATATCTTTTTGCATTAAAGCTTGCCCTACAGATAATTTGTTAACTTGCTTAATCAGCAAATCTAGTTTTTGGTCGGCTGGGTTAGTCTTCATAATTGCAATATAGCGCCTATATACGCCAAAAGCAACCTTCCTGCCAGCGAACCCGTATTAGTGGGATCGTGCGGATGGTTGCTTCTCGCAAGATTCGTATACTACACTATGGGGTGAGAAACTGTCAAGGGGCTGATTTAACGCACTTTTTCGACTATTTTGGAGAAAGTGGCCGAATCGGTGGCGGCGATACAAGCCAAGACTTTGCGGTCGAGGATGACATTTTTGGTTTTGAGGATGTTGATAAAGCGGCTATAGGTTAATTTGGGGTCGATGGTGCGTAGGGCGGCATTAATACGCACAATCCAGAGAGAGCGAAAGTCGCTTTTGCGGTCTTTCCTGCCCTGGAAACTGTAATCAAGCGCGTGCAGGTAGGCCTCGTGGGCTACTTTCCAGAGACGACTTTTGGTCATGCGGAAGCCACTGGTCCTAGCAAGGACTTTCTTGTGGCGAGCACGTTTGACAGGACTGTTTTTGACTCTAGTCATAGTGGGAGATTATATACCAAGAATCTTTTTAATACGACGGGCGGTTTTCCCCGTCAGGAACTTGGCGGCTTTCATGCGGCGGACCTGAGCGGCACTTTTGTGGGAGCGGCGATGGCGCATATTTTGGGTACGGCGCATGATTTTGCCGGTTTTGGTGACTTTGATGCGGCGGGTGAGCGAGCGCACACTTTTGCGTTTGGTTGTTTTCATAGTTTAAGCCCGTTTCTTGGCTGGATTTAGGATGAGGAAGAGTTGCTTCCCCTGGAGTTTGGGTACTCCGTCGGCACTAGCTACCCCCTCTAGTTCTGCCAGGATCTTTTTGATGAGATCGTGTCCAAACTCGACGCGGGTGATTTGACGACCGGTGAATTTTACCACAATTTTGACCCGGTCGCCATCGGCCATAATTTTGCGGATCTTCTCGAGACGGGAACTGAGATCTCCTTGGGCGATAAAGGGGGTAAAGCGGATCTCTTTGAGCTCTACTTTGCCACTGGCGGCTTTGCCCTCTTTCTCTTTTTTGGCCTCGAGATACTTAAACTTTTTAAAGTCGATCACTTTGGCGACTGCCGGTTTGGCCATGGGCGCAATTTCTACCAAGTCCAGTCCTTTATCGTGTGCGACCTGGAGCGCCTCGGCCTTGCTCATCACCCCGATTTGTTTGCCAGTTTCGTCGACGACTCTAAGTTCGGTGGACTTGATAAATTGGTTAATGGCGTAGAATTTCATAAATGGTGCTGAAGGCGAGGGTAAACCTCGCCCCTACAGGATGGATTATATCTTACTGGCGACTTCTTGTCTTAATTTGGCTATGGCTTCTTCGATTGTGAGCGTCAATTGGACTCCATCGCGATTTTTTATGGTCACAGTGTTGGTTTCTACCTCTTTTTTGCCGAGAATCGCCATATAAGGTACTTTCCACTCTCTCGCCTTGACCATTTTTTTGCCGAGCGTAGCACTACTCTCGTCTACCTCGACCCGAATGCCCTCATGGGAGAGGGTGGCGGATACAGACTGGGCAAAAGCAAGTTCGTGCTCGGAGATGGGGAGAAT
>CAZBFT010000012.1:0-2857 GCA_964491465.1 uncultured Pseudomonadales bacterium | reverse complement strand
GAGCCACAAAGGAAAGGCTCCGGCATAGTGCTCAAGCAAGACCATCATGAGGCGTTCGGATGAGCCGGCGATCGCGCGGTGGAGCGTAACTGGACGCTGACGGGTGCCGTCGGCAGCAGTATATCCCAGATCAAACCGGACCGGCTGGACATAATCGATTTGGACAGTGCTGAGTTGCCATTCACGACCCAACGCGTCCGTCGCCATCAGATCCATTTTGGGGGCGTAGAAAGCAGCTTCCCCTGGGCCATCGTAGTATTCGATATGATTGCGCTCCATGATTTTGACTGCCCAGGCTTCGACTTTGTCCCATTGTTTGGGGTCACCCAGGTATTTCTCTGGGTGGGCGGGGTCGCGGGTGCTGAGCCTGTAACGGTATTTGAGACCAAAAGAAGTCATGATTTGCTTGGTCATCTGCAGCATCATGTCGACTTCGTAATCTACTTGGTCTTCGCGACAGTAAACATGACAGTCATCTTGACTAAAACTGCGGACGCGAGCCAAACCATTGAGTTCTCCCGGCTTTTCGTCGCGATAAAGCATGGCAAAATCGGTGAGACGGAGAGGAAGGTCGCGGTAGCTGCGGGGACGGCTTTTGTAAATTTCCGCATGCTGGGGACAGTTCATGGGTTTGAGGAAAAATTCCTCGTCCGAGTAGTGAGAATGCACCGTGAACATGTCGTCTTTGTATTTGTCGTAGTGGCCGCTGGTTTTGAATAGTTCCGCCTTGACCACTTGTGGAGTCCAGACCTGTGTATATGCTTGTTGGCTTTGGACGTTTTCAATAAAGTCGTTGATGGTGCGACGAACATAAGCACCACGGGGAGTGTAAAGTGGGAGACCGGAGCCGACCAGATCGGAGAAGGTAAAAAGATCGAGTTCACGGCCTAGCTTGCGGTGGTCGCGCTTTTTGGCTTCTGCTTGGACCCAAAGATAATGATCGAGATCTTCTTGGCTAAAGAAAGCCGTGCCGTAAATGCGCGTGAGCATTTTGTTTTTCTCGTCCCCGTGCCAGTAGGCACCGGCAACTGATAGAAGCTTAAAATACTTCATCTCTTCACTAGGGTTTTCGACGTGACCCATTTTACAGAGATCGAGAAAATTACCGGGATCGTTAGTTAGTAGCTTTTTGCCATCTTGGGCAAAGGTTTCGGCCATTTCAATTTTGTAGGGGTTGTCGGCAAAGAGTTTTTTGACTTCGTCTAGAGTGACCTCGTTATAAGTAAATTTTTTCCATGTGGGTAAAATTTTGTGCATTCTCTTTTCAATTTTGGGAAGATCAGATTCGGAAATAACATGTGGTCCCATGTCAAAATCCTGATAAAAGCCATTCTCGATGGCGGGTCCGATCGCGTTTTGCGCACCAGGGAAAAGCTCTTTGACTGCCTTGGCCAGTAAATGCGCCATAGAGTGACGGAGATTGTTTAAATTTTCATTTTCGTTTAGTTTTCGCATATGTTCCTTAGTATATCAGTTATATTGGCATAAAAAATCCCGCTTGTGGCGGGATGGTTATGCACAACTCACCACCCCGTCATTGGCGGATGGTAGTAGTGGTGGAGTTGAGAGCGATGAGTTTCATTGGGGTTCATTATACACGACTGTCAAATGCGTGGGCGGTAGTGGACGACGTCGGAACCTATTACGCGAACAAGTCGGGAAATTTTTTCTTAGCTACTTCCCAGGCAGCAACTGTTATGGCTGCTTGAATTTTGTTTTCTTCTATTAACGTATCTATTTCTTGTGGTTCAAATACCTTAACTTCAATATCTTCATTCTGGTCTAACTTTTGGTCGGTGTTAATAACCACATTTCTTGCCAAGAAACAGTAAACTTTTTCTGTTCCCTTGGTTACAAACCCGGCAAAAGTGGCAAAATACTCAACATCCTGTGTTTTTATGCCGGTTTCCTCCTCGAGCTCGTATATCGCTACCTCCTTAATATTTTGGTGTTTCGGTTCTTTCCTTCCTGCCGGGAATTCTAATATCACATCACCAAACCCTGGTTTAAACTGGTTAACCATGATTACCTTGCCATCAGGTGTCACGGGCACTATCATGGCGACATCTGCAAGAGTCGTCACTGAAAAATCATTTACGAGTTTTCCACTAGGAAGTTTGTATTTGCGTTCTTCGACGGGGAACCATTTGGAAGATGAAATATCCTTTGATGTTATAAGTGTCCATTTTTGGAGAGTCATTAGTAGATTTTACCAGGTTCCAACCAAACGAGAAATGATATAGATTGATATAGATCTGTGGGCGGTGCAGGGATCGAACCTGCGACCTCGGCAATGTCAATGCCGCGCTCGTACCAACTGAGCTAACCGCCCGAACTCTATTGTATTCTACACGTTGCCATGGTTAGTCGCTAGTATAAGTGACTAATGAAATAGCGTCTGAGTATCCGTCTCCTGATTTACCGGAAATTATTATACTGTCGTAACCGAGTTTTTGTTTAATGCCATAAACTGCGACAGCAATGTCTGAGTCTCGTAAATGAACTCCATGTAATTCGGTCATTGCAGAGACAATATTCTGAGTGAAACTGGACTTCCGGGTGATGATCGAATAATATCTAGAACATCACGCTCGCGTTGGTTAAGCTTTACTGGAAGGACAACTTCGGCCATATCATTGAAAAACTTAGTTATCAGCCGGCGCCCATTTGGACGGCGCGCTCGTGGGACATGCTGTATTTGGTACCGGAAACAGCTTCTTGCTGCCAGAAGTAACTTTTCCCTTTGCGGCCTTTCACGGTGCCGAGCCAGAGCGAGGCGTCTTCGAGGGATTTGCGCATAAAGATAATCCAAGATTTGAGTTTGTGGAAGTAGTTGAGGTGGTAGACACCGCCGTCA
>CAZBFT010000011.1:14552-15931 GCA_964491465.1 uncultured Pseudomonadales bacterium | reverse complement strand
TATAGCTGCTTCAGCGTCCGCCCATGCAAACTGATATTTGCTGGCATCACCTCCATCAAGGCGCTCATCCACTCGGTAACTACCGACCCGTCCACCCCTATTCTGGTCTTGACCGACACCGGCAACTTGGTCGCCGCTTGGGTGACCCGGACGATCTCTTGCGCCAGTGCGGGCGTCCTGATGAGACCCGCCCCGCTCCCCTGCTCGCTCACATTCTTGGCCGGGCAACCCATGTTAATATCAATTCCATCAAACCCAAGTTTCTCGATAATCTCCGCCGCCTCGGCAAATAGCTCTGGGGTCCGACCAAACACCTGTGCCACCACTGGCCGCTCGCTCACGTCAAAGGTCAAGGTCTTAAGCAACCGCTCCCTCCGTTCCCCCTCCGCATAGTGGAGTGCGTCCACGCTCACAAATTCCGTAAACATCACGTTAACTCCGCTCATTTGAGAATTGGAGAATTTGTGATTTGAGAATTCCCTTCTCCCATACTTAGCTGTCATATATCTCATCGCCGCATCCGTCACTCCATCCATCGGCGACAACCCGACGACTGGTTTTTGCTGCGTAAACAACTGATCCCAAAAACTCATATCCGCATTCTATCTTACTATCAATCTATCAACTAGTAGTCCTACATCTTGACCACTACTCCACTAACCAACATAATCATATTGTTGGCAAGAGTCATATTTAGAACCAAACAAATGAATAGTTTCGACGTACAGCCACTCTCCGATCAATTTGAGCCATCTCTCTTTGAAGAAAAACTCGCGCATTTACTACACCAACTACCACCCACCTCTGCCGACCTGCTCAATCTTACCCACGCTCATGGTCAAACCACTGGAACAATCGCCCATCCCCTCCCCTCCATACTTGTACTCGAGTGGTTCCCCCCAGACGGACCTATCCAGAACATTGCACACAACTCCAGTCTACCCCCTGGGCCATACCGGGTAATCGATACCTCTTTGGGATCAATTGGCGATTTGACCAAATTGATACCAATACCCGCATTAAATCACACTCTAGGTTTTACAGAGCTAGAGGCATGGCGTCAACAACATGCCTCACTCGACCCCAACGTGGCTCCAATCTTTACCAAAGCTGGGTATACCCCCGACACGTTTGATTATTACTACCTCCTCCACCCGGCCATCGCCGAGCTTCCGACACGTCAAGAAATTTCTACTGACCGTTTTGTAGCCGCCGGAGAAAGCCACCGAGGCCGCAAAGAAGTTAACGAGGATAATTTTTTACTCCAGCGATTATCAGATGATACCATCCTCGCAGTTATCGGTGATGGGATGACTCGTAGCGGTCACGGGAGTGCCGCTGCCCTGGCCATGATCGACTCCCTACAGAGTAGGATATCT
>CAZBFT010000011.1:13528-14542 GCA_964491465.1 uncultured Pseudomonadales bacterium | reverse complement strand
GATGGTTTTGCCCAAGCCAACCAAGCCGTCCGTGCAGCCACCGAGGGAGTCGGCGGTACAACTGCCACCGTCCTAATTCTGCGTGGTAACCACTATTTTATTGCTCACGTCGGAGACTCCCGCGCCTATGAATTTACCCCCGCGAATACCTCTCTGACACAGCTTACCCAAGACGATGTCTACACCGTAGAAAAAATTAGGGAAATGTATGAATATTCACACGAAAAAGCCCAAGAATTCCTCGCCGCTTCTCCCGGTTTGATCTCCAAACATCTGGGAAGCAAGGATAATGCCCGCGGCAAGCCGACTTTCTTTACCGGCACCCTGGCCCCTGGTGCGTCGCTTTTGCTTTGTAGCGACGGATTAACCAAAAAACTCCCAAATCAAGTTATCGCCGGTCACCTTTCCCAAGCCAATCCCCACACCCCAGCCGAAACTATTACATCCTTAATTGGTGCCGCCATGGCATCCACAAGTCCTGACAACGACAACATAATGGCTGTCTTGATTTCTCCCCATCCAGCCACATAATCAATCTATCAATTAGTGTATCAAAATATCTGTTTAAACCTCAACCATAATACTAGCCCTGCGAACTGCCACACTCGCCCCACCCTCTTCCATCGCCACGGTTCATGCATGAGCCGCCACAGCCATTTACCACCCAGCCCATCCAACCACGCCGGACATCGAACCTGTTTACCCGCCCACTCATCCAGCACTCCCCCCACTCCCATAGCTACCCGCACACGCAGGTATGGCCGATTCTCTTCGATCCAAATGTCTTGCCAAGGTGAGCCGTAAGCTACCAATAAATAGTCTGGTTCAAACGCATTTATCTTGGCTATCGTCATACTGGCTTCTTCATTTTTCTCGACCTTGACACTCTGGGCGCCCTCATACCAGGCAATTTTTGCGCCAGGGCAAACTCTGGCCATCGCCTTGGCGGCTTGCTCGGCAATTCCCTGCGCGGCCCCGAGCAAAAAGATCTTTTCACCCCGCTGGCTCGCATGC
>CAZBFT010000011.1:11087-13518 GCA_964491465.1 uncultured Pseudomonadales bacterium | reverse complement strand
CAACTTGTCACTTTTGCCTAGCAACTTTGTCGCCCACACCACTCCCCAACCGTCAGCCACTGTGCTACATTGGGATAGCACACTGGCAAAGGTTGGATTACGCCGCGCCTCTATCACATACTCCGAATTGACCGTCGCCACATGCAAAATTTCCTTCCTCTGGAGCCACAACTTCCTTAGCAATTCATCCCTGTGAGTGCTAGAAATAATCGTATCAAATATTTCATGCGTTCCATCCACCTTTTTTGCTATTGTCCGATCGGTTTTTTTTGCACTTAAACTGGTTCTTGCTGGTATTTTTTTGTTCATCTCACTTCCAATCTGTAGTTAATGGTACTCTCTCCGATCATTTTCCGAAAAATGTCCTTGTTGGTTAATCAAATATTATATCTTATATTATAAAAGACTAAATACTCGCCATTCTTTACTAAGCATAACTGATATAAATATACTACAAGTCTTAATATATTCGCAAGCAATACTCCAATTCTCGGATTATGATCAAATAAATTGAACTAATACATATCTGAATATCTCTTAAATTACGGATTTTATAATCCTAAGTCTAATTACACTTATATCCCTTCCCTACGGATGCAATAATTTTCAGTTGCAGTATAGATATCGTAGAAATTATTATCCAAAAATCAATCCTTTAGTCTTGCATTCTCGCCAGCAAAGAAAGGGTCTTTTTGGCGGTTTGTTGCCACGTCAACTGTTTGATTCGCCCCTCCCCCGCTTTGACCAATTTTTTCCTTAGCCCGTCGTCCCGGCTCACTCGCTCAATCGCCCTCGCCAGTCGACCGACAAAATCACGGCCGTGTGGGACCACCAACCCCGCTTTCCCTGCCACCTCTGGTAGTGCCCCTCCATCGCTGATAATTACCGGCACACTGTAGGCCATCGCCTCAAGTACGGGCAGCCCAAATCCCTCGGTCCAGCTTGGTTGGACATAAAACTTCGCCCCGCGATACAAAATAGTGAGTTCTGTCTGGTTTATTCTCCCGGTAAAAACCACTTGATCAGGTATCCCCAACCTTTCCGGCTCCCGCAGTACTACCTCGCTAATCCACCCCCGGGCACCTGCAATCACCAATCGGTAATCCCTGGGTAACTCTGCCTGTTTCCAGGCTTGAATCAATGATGTCAAGTTCTTCCGCGGCTGGATTGTCCCTACAAACAGCCCATACTTCCCCCACTGTATCCCGTACTTCTCCCCCACTTTTTCTGGCACACCGACAAACTGACTGGCTGATTTGCTGATTCGCTGGCTTGCTGGTGTGCCGATTGTGGCTCCCTCTAGTATCACATTAATCTTTTGTGGATCAATCTGGATCTCCTGCAACAAGTCTCGTTTTGTGGCTTCCGACACCGCAATCAATCGGTCCGCCGCTCTCGCCGCATAAAAAGTGGACAGCGGCAAGTACCATCGCTGTAACCAGTTCCGGTATTCCGGCAGCCACCGGTACTCCAAACCGTGAATTGTCACGACCGTTTTGACCTTGGGATTACGCCAAACCGGCAAGGTATGCGCCGGGATCCAAAGCACATCTAGTTTTCCAGTTTTGCAGTTTTCCAGTTCTACAGTTACTGCAAGACCGCTCTCACTGCGATACTGCGTAACTTGTCCCTTCCATGTCGCCCTGGCCAGTCCGACTTGAGTCCACAAGTAAGGCAATTTTATTTCTTTTACAATTACATTGTTGTATCCAACTATTTCTTGCGGTACTACGATATTGGGACGGATAAACAGGACAAAAGTATGCTTTTTCGCTGTTGGCAACCGCAGCATGTGAGTGATAACTTGGTACGAATAAGTCTCAGTTCCCGTTGGATTCGCTACAAACGCTCTCGAGGCATCAATACCAATCAACATCCTCTTATCATACCAGAATGGATCATTTAGATTCAGCACACCGGCGGAGATCGGCAAGTCGGCAGAGTCAGATAATCAGTTTATCAGCAAGGATCAGTTAATCGGTACACCGGCAAACTGGTTTATCTGACTAACTGGCTAGCTGATTCGCTGATTTGCTAATGTACTGATGTGCAGATATGCCGATTAGCTGATTTCCCGAATTTACCTCAAGGCTCGGCGATAAGTATCTATATGTTCAATCGCCTTCCCCGTCCCCTTGACCACACAAAGTAAAGGCTCTTCGGCTACATACGCCGGTACCCCCACCTCCTTGGTCATCAACACATCCAAATTCCGCAAAGTACTGGTCCCCCCGCTCATCACAATCCCCCGATCAATGATGTCGCTGGACAGCTCCGGCGGAGTCTCTTCCAAGACCGCCTTTACTACACCCACGATCTGGGAAAGTGGCTTTACCAAAGCCAGGTACACATCACCGGAACTCAAGGTGATTGTGCGCGGCAGACCCGTTATCACATCCCTTCCCTTGACTTGCATCGTCTCTTCCCTCTG
>CAZBFT010000011.1:843-11077 GCA_964491465.1 uncultured Pseudomonadales bacterium | reverse complement strand
GATCCAATTTTTAGTTTAACCGCTTCTGCCGTCTGGTCACCAATGATCAAAGAATGGTTCCGTCGGGCAAAATCCGCGATCGCTTCGTCCAATTTATTGCCACCCACTCGCACGCTTTTGTGCACTACCACTCCCCCCAGCGAAATCACCGCCGTTTCGGCGCTCCCACCCCCGATATCCAAGATCATATTCCCCGAAGCCTCCGCGATCGGGATCCCCGCTCCGATCGCCGCCGCCAGTGGCTCATCTATCAAATAGGCAATCTTGGCGCCGGCAGCCATGGTTGCATCCACTGCCGCCCTCCGCTCAACTTGTGTACATCCTGCCGGCACACAAACCATTACCTCTGGTTTAAACAGCACACTGCGTCCAACGGCCTTTTGGATAAAAAAACGAAGCATCGCCTCAGTCACCGCGTAATCGGCGATCACGCCATCCTTCATTGGCCGGCTGGCAATGATATTCCCTGGGGTCCTGCCCAACATTGTCTTCGCTTCATGTCCTACTGCGACTACTCGATTATCGTCGGCTGAAACGGCCACCACCGTCGGCTCATTCATCACAATTCCTTCGCCCACCACCCACACCAAACTATTGGCCGTCCCCAAATCAATCCCTATTCTTTTACCCCAACTCATATGCTCATTCTAACACGCCTGCAAAGGACTCCTTTAGTGTCATTTTATCGGCTCTTCCGTCCATTATCTGGAATTGCTTTTTCACGGCATGTTTTTGATATCCGCATATATATATTATTACCGCAATATAGATACACAAACTGCGTTAATTATCTTGGCTTGACATCTAATTGTCGTCACTATAGACTCAAAATACTCCCCTACAAACTTAGACATAGATCTGGATGTACAAGTTATGGACAAGCTCTACACAGTCAGCGAAGTCGCCACCAAACTAGGACTCTCGGACAAAACCCTGCGCCGGTGGGAAGACGCCGGTCGCTTCCATTCTTCCCGGACCCTTGGCAACCAACGCCGCTACAACTTGGAAGACCTGCAAATCCTCGACGCCATCAAGCACGGGGTCATCCCCGATCAGGCAGATTTGCTTACCCTCAACCAAGCCGCCCAGCTAGCCGGAGTTTCACCGGCCACCGTCGACCGGTGGGAACGCGAAGGGAAAATTCACCCCTTTGTGACCGTCGGTTCTACCTTTTATCCCCGGCATCGGCTCATCGCCAAGTTGGCAGAACTGAGCCAAGAAATCAACGTCCAACCCCAGCCTACCCCGGCTCCGAGGATAGAGGAGGCAATGGAAAGCCCACTTCCACCCCCAGCAAGGTCGCCAGCCAAACTGAGTCCTTTGCCAACCCAACCTTTGACTCATCACCAACCGTACTACCCCTGGCTCTTACTTAACTTTTTTGCCACTCTGATCCTTCTTTTTGCTTACCATTTCCTATTCAACCGCCCCTCCTCCTCTCTTCTTAGCCCTTCCAGCACCAATACTCCCGCGATTAACCCTGGCGAAGTCCGCGGAGTCACCACCGATAATCCAAAGCTTGATAAGCTCGAAAGCAAGTTCCAGGACCACCTGGCCGAAGATCTGCTACTCCGCTCTGCCACCCACTCCACCATCAACCTAGACAACACGGCTCTCATTACCGGGTCCAGCAAAATGCCGGCCGGGAAAAATCAAATCTCGGTTACCAACGACCAACTTTCGCCTGCTACCCCGGTTACAATATCTTTCCAGTCCGACTATGCTCCTGCCAAAAAATACTGGGTCACCGTCGAAAACGGCAGCTTTACCGTCCACACCGACTTCCCCGTTTCGAGCGACTCTGTCTTTGCTTACTCTTTTCTGGCCACTCCATCTCCTACTCCGTCACCCACCAGTACCAGCAGTCAATCCGCTCAGCTTAGCCGTTCCTCTGCTATAATCAACCCATGAAATATCGTGCCACTACCAGGCTTGTCATTTTCCTCGCTACCATCCTGTTTGTGGTATCCGGCACTTACCTGGTGGTCCGCTACGCCAAAGGCGACCGCTGGGGCAAACAAGGCGGGATCATCGGCACCGGCCTCCTCTGCCGCCGAGGTCTATATCAATGGTAAATTGACTACTGCTACCGACAACACCCTCAACCTCGATCCGGGCCAATACCAAGTCGAGATCAAAAAGGACGGCTACCACCCATGGAACAAAAATATCACCATCGCCGCCGAGCTGGTGACCCCCACCAATGCCCAACTTTTCCCGACTAGTCCAAGCTTGGATCCCTTAACTTATACTGGCGCCGAAAGCGTGATTCCCTCGGGCGACGGCGACCACTTAGCTTTTACCGTCGCCAGCGCCAGCGCAAGTGCCAAGAACGGCTTGTACATACAAGATTTGACCGGCTCCCCGATCTCCCTCAACAAATCCGCCCGCCAAATCGCCCGCACCGACGGAGGTTATGACTACACCAAAGCCACTTACACTTTCTCCCCCAACGCCTCCGAACTACTAGTCGCATTCCCCAGCGGAGCTCACCTCTTGCTCGACGTCACCCGCTTTAACGATATCTCTGCCCTCAAAGACGTGACCGTCCGCCTCTCCCAGATCCTCTCCGAGTGGGAGCTCGAGATCGCCCGCGCCGAACGCACCCGACTCATCGAACTACCTGATTTTTTCCAGTCGCTGGCAACCGAGAGCGGTACTCTCGCCAACCTCTACTTCTCCCCCGACGGGGAAAAGCTCTTGTACCAATCTTTGACTGAACAAGATGTACCGACCGGCCTCGCACCTCCTTTACCAGCGACCAGCACCCAGCCGGAGACTCGCCATCTCACTCCCGGCAACTGGTACGTATATGATTTAAAAGAGGACAAAAACTTTCTGTTAGCTCAAAGTTCTGTCCCCTCACCCTCTCCAAGCCCTACCCCCAAGGCTAAAAAGCCGATCGCGTCTCCTCTACCTGCAACCGCCACTTTCACGCCAGTCAAACTCATGTTACTCTCAGACCTCTCCCCCATCCCTGCCGAACTTGTCAGTTCTGCCTCTGCCTTCAAAACGCTCCAAAAAGGCGTGAATCTCCCCCAAAGCATCGCTTTGTTTAACGCCCAGTACTCGCCCATTTTTGTGACAAGCGTCCAGTGGTATCCCGACAGTAGCCACCTGATACTCACTTCCGCTTCCGACATCAGAGTCATGGAATATGATGGTACTAATCAAAACACGCTCTACGCAGGCCCTTTTGACTCCAAGATAGTCTACCCCTGGCCCGACGGCTCGCGCCTGATCACCCGCATCCAGTTTAGTCCGGATACAATTCCCAACTTATACACAATAAAACTAAAATAAACTTGACTCATCCCCACCCTCTCTTCCCCAAACGCCCCGATTCCGAGTAAAATAACCCCACTGGCTCCCATAGTTTAACGGATAGAACAGAGGTTTCCTAAACCTCTAATCCAAGTTCAATTCTTGGTGGGGGCACATATTATTCAGCACAATTCTTAAGATTCAGTCAGTTTTCGAGTAAACTATCTGAACACTCCCGAACGACTTACAAGGTGCTGCTGCTTGAGCTGCCGGATGACCCGGATTAGTTATAGCCAACTCCTCACCTCTTTTCAATGTCAAACATCTAACTCCCCGCCTCAACTTTACTTCATCAAAACTCCTAAACTGAGCCAATGGTAGAGGTATTCCACTCTTTCGCAACTCTTCTGCCACCTCGCAATATCTACAACCCTCCATTTCCTGCAAGACAGCATCCTCCAACCCACTCAACCAGACCGCCACGGCTTGTCGTTGTTTGTCAGAGATCTCCCCCGCCGGTTCCAACACCTTTTCAGCTATCAAATCGTTTGGAGTAATAACTAACTTTATTTCTTCACTACGATCCATATCTATCCCCTCTCACTCTCACTATAAATCAATGTCTCTTCCGCACTCTCATACTCAAACAACTCCTCCGAGCGGAAAATGAGCGCTATTTCTTTCTCGGCGTTTTTGGGCTCGTCACTGGCGTGGATCAAGTTTTGACTCCCACTCATCGCGTAGTCGCCGCGGATACTCCCAGCCTCGGCATCGTACCCCTTGGTCACTCCGACAATCTTCCTTACCGCACTTACCGCTTCCTGCCCCTCCCACACCATTGCCACAATCGGCGTCCAAGTCATAAAGGCTTTCAGATCTTGAAAGAATGACTTCTCCTTGTGATGTGCATACCAAGTGTCCAGTAATTCATCCGTGAGCCGCATCATTTTGAGCCCCACCAGCTTGAGCCCCTTGCGCTCAAAGCGGCGCATGATTTCTCCAATCAGCCCTCTCTGTAACCCATCTGGTTTTACCAATACTACTGTGCGTTGCATGGACATATACTACCTCCTATTCAGTAATTTTACACTAAAATAATTACCTATTGGAAAAGTTGTCATTTTTGATTTGTGATTTTACCAAGTCGGGGTGCCCGGAATTGGACCGGGGCCACGTGTACCCGAAACACGTATCCTACCGTTGGACCACACCCCGAAGAGCTAAGAGTATTTTACACCAATCTCTACTCTGATATAGCACTTTTATGTCGAAATTCCCTAGTGAAAATAGACATATTTCAGTGACGCGGCACCATCCCACCCAACCCTGCTCTCAGCAACAAATAAATCTTTTCTATGGTGAATAATTCTGTCAACAATACCTCGGTCGGATCT
Organism: uncultured Pseudomonadales bacterium; assembly: GCA_964491465.1. Taxonomy (GTDB): domain Bacteria; phylum Patescibacteriota; class Microgenomatia; order UBA1400; family UBA12108; genus UBA12108. The sequence continues at coordinate 6,419 of CAZBFT010000011.1, read as the reverse complement.
TTAAAGTAAACTTCTTTAATCTGACCCCAAGCCTGATCTAGTCTCGCTAACTTCTCTGCTCTCGTCCCACTAATACCAGGAACAACGCTCAGCTGCCAAGCCATCATTCTTGCAGGGGACAACTCTGTGAATTCACTTAACATACGAACGTATAATATCAAACCCTGTCAATCTTGTCTCAGCCCTACCATATGCATCATCCATTCCATTTCACTTACATTTGGCAAATGAATCCCCTACTTCTGTGAATGATAGTTGGCTATATCTCATATTCACCCAAATCGCCAAACGGACATCTAGCGGTCAATAAATTTCCTCAAGTTAGTCTCTGAGTCTGGGTCAGGACTTCGCACTCTCCTAATGTCTAAGTCGGAATCACTCTCCACAACTGATATGCGAGATTGCAGTTTAGCGTATGGGTTTGCGTTAAGCGACGATGGCTTTCTTATTCGTCGCAACTTATCAGATAATCCTACAAATTGATTAATTTTAACCAATTCTGGAGGCAGTTGTTCGATCAGCCTACCGAGTTCGTTAGCCCAACTCATAACAAAATCTATCTCATCAACAAACTCTCTGGCAGAAGATTTTACGTTGCCACCATTCTCAAGCAGGACCTCTGTCAGATCCAAGTCCCACTCCGGTTTCACATTCAACGATGCCCATGGCTGTGGCTTAACAGCGTGAACGATACCTTTAATTTCGTTAGCGTCTATTGCAACAGCAATTTGCACCCGTTTGACAAAGTTTTCCGCAACTCTTCTTTTAGCAGTATAACCGGCATAAGCCTGGAGTAATTTTTTCCACCACCAATAGTGTTGTTTCCCCGCAGTCTTCAACAATTGTCTCATGATCAAGGCGCTGGCTCTCGCAGATCCCAACACTTGTTCACGAACCTTTGTATCTCCTCCCAACCCTCGCATATACTCGCCTATTGGTGCTTCGGCCTCACTCTCCCCAATCCGTACGCGCCCAAATGAAGCCTTCTCAATGGGCTGTATCTCCAGCCTCCCGATCCAATCTCGAAATCGAATAATCTCTGCGGGAGACACGCCGTATTCTATACAATTACCATTTCCCAAAATTTCTCCGCACACCTCAAGCAACTCTTGTCTAACCAATGGGTACCTATTTTCCGTTAATATCGTGACTAATTCCTCCATTACAAATATGGGATCTTTCAAATACACTTGCGACGTTTCAATGTTTCCCTTTTCCCCATCTACAATCGCCGTATCTCGATCGCCGGCAGAAAAGAAAATTTCTTTTTCCTCCAATTTAGAGGTTATTTTTGACAATGCACCCAAACTCGAACGCTGTCGTCTTGCCCGGAAAAACGCTGCCCATCCAGAAATCACCGCACTGCTTAATTTTTCAATCACCGATCGGAAGGGTCCAGAAATAGCTGCAATCGCCCCTACAACGGCTATACCATACTCGCTCCCTCTCCTTACTTCATTCTTGTGTTGCACATCCCAGCCTACAGAGTAAAAATACCGCCAAAACTCCTTTATGGTATCTAACGACTTTGGACTTAATCTTTTGATTTGATCTTGTTCGCTCACTTGTTGAATCATCGGCAAAATTCTACTTAATAAGTCAAACCCACCAACTCCCAAACCTACCTGCAATCCATGCCTGACGTTATCAATCATAAATAGTGATGCTTGACGATCGGTAGCGAGGGCACTCAAATTACTGAGAGCGACCGACCCACCCACCTTTTTTGCCCTACTACGTAGATAGTTAGCCACAGTTTCCCCGATGTCCATGACCGTGTCCAACTGCACAATATTCAAAAGCTTGGAAAGCTCCAACATTAGCCTGTCTTCGCCAAACATCTCTGCCTCGTTACATCCTACATTACTCCCCCAGCTCTCGGGAATTATTTGACATTTATTTTCCCAAAAATCCTTAGGGAAAGGCCAAACGCTATGATTTTTTTGTAATCGTTCCGGAACCCAAGAAGCAAACGTTTCCAACATTATGGCTTCCTTATAAACATCTGCCTCGCGGCCCGTCATTGCCACATGAGAAAAATCGAAATTAAATTTTTTAACCCTTCCCTCCTGATCCAACTCCACTTCCGCGTGGGCGAACATATGAGGATCCTTTACTCTCGTCTTACCCTGCAACTCCTGTTCCGGAGTTCTGATACTCAAAACTAGCCATGGAGGTTCTTCGCCAATATCTTCTTTATACCAATCTTCCAACTTTGCTACCCTCATTCTACTAACAACGCCACTCAACTCCTCGGTCCTGCCAGTCTTAAGTAGCCATTCAAGAGGCCGGACCGTTCTCGTGTTAGCGTCAACGTACTGTGGTTCGAACATATTCCAAACATCCGCCAACCGCACGTCAATAAATCCCCTATCACCCCCAGTAGTGGGTACCATAAGGCGCACTACCGGATTATCATCTCTTCTTTCGGGATAATCACTGTGTTCCTGAAAGTATTCTTGTATCATCTCCGCATCTTGAGGCAAATAAGCGACGTGTAAGTATCTCGCCTCGGCCACTTTCAATATCGAAGCAAAAAAATCTCTAGTCAGCCGACTGGATATGTTTTCCTCAGTATGATCTACAGTCGCGGCATGAATTGTGTTTCTACGCTTCTCTCTTTGCCACTTATCCTGTAGTTCGATTATCCCCTGAGGGAAAATTTCGTAACGATGTGCTCCTATAACCCCTTCCGCCCCAACCCCCCTCAACCCCTCCTTACTTTGCTCTGCCTGATAACGCATGATAGCATTCCATGGCCTAGCTTCTTTAACAAAAAAATTCACTATGCGCAGTGTATGGACGGCCAAAAATTCACGCCAAGCCGGCATGTGGGGATACATAATTCGCGTATAGTCTGACGCAGCCTCGATGGCATCAACTTTCACAACCTCGGGCAACAAACCAATACGCTCATCTAAAACCATACATTAAGTATGCCAATTCCCACATTATATTACTAGACATAATACTAGTTCGCTCTCGGTCCAACGACTACTGAGCGAATTTTACTTTCCGCGACCAGCCAACTCCACACCCCTTTTACCTCTTCCAGTGTCACGGCTTTCACCATTTTCACCACCTCGTCGGGCTGTCTGATCTCGTCCAGTACCAATGCCCGCATCCCCAAGAATTGTGTCACCTCCATACTACCCTCCAAGGATAGCGGCAAGTGCCCGAGCACAAACTCTTTGGCTTTCACTAGCTCGCTCTCGGTCACCGTGTCGGCAAGTTTGAGCATTTCCTCCCTAACCACTTTGAGTGCCTCGCCCAACTTTTCTAGTTTCACTCCAGCTCGCACTCCCAGGTAGCCACAGTCAAAGTTGGTGTCCAGCTCGGATTTCACATAATATGCCAGTCCCCGCTTTTCGCGGATTTCATTAAAGAGCCGGCTGCTCATCCCACCGCCCAAAATTACCTGCCCCATCTGGAAGGCGTAGCGGCGCGAGTCCGTCATGGACAGTCCGGGTACTCCCATCACAAAGTGGGCTTGCTCCGTTTTTTTCTTAAAATGTCTCGCTTCGGCCGCCCCATACCCTGCTTTGGTTTTGTAGCTTTCCAATTCCCCAGCCTTTATTCCCCCCAATTTTTCCTCTATCAATTGGTGTACATTGGAGAATTTATGATTGGAGAATTTCCCTGCTATTACCACCAGCACATTCCCTCCTCGGTACCACCTACCCAAATACTTGTGTAGATCCGTCGACATCGTGGCCCGCACTGTCTCTTTGGTCCCAATGATTTCGCGCCCCATCGAGCTCCCCGCATACATCAAGTTCTCAAACTCCTCTTGCGCCTTACTCATCGGCTGATCTTCGTACATGTTGATCTCTTCCACTATCACCTCCCGCTCCCGCTCCAAGTCGGCTTGGGGTAAAAGTGGGGCTGTGAGCATTTGGGACTGGATGTCTAGGGCTAGGGGCAGGTGCTTGGCCGCGCTGGTAATGTAGTAGCCAGTATATTCTTTGCTGGTAAAGGCGTTTTGCTCCGCTCCCACCCCGTCTACTGCTTCCGCTATCGCCATGGGACTGGGGTATTTCTCGGTCCCCTTAAATACCATGTGCTCGAGTACGTGAGATATCCCCGCCTGAGTCGGTGTTTCGTTCCTACTCCCTGTTTTGCACAAAAGTAATGTGGTGACGCTTTCCACTCCCGGCATAGGAACCAGCAGCACCCTCACCCCGTTACTCAGCTTGCTATAGTCCACGTTAAATTGCATACCGATAACTTTCTATTAAAATTGTTTAAAATGACAAGTTCCCCCAGTTTCAAGTGCACAATCTGAACTTATCCGACGCCAATCTTTACGTCCACCTGAGACCTGCCAACATTGTCCATTCCTCGCTAACAATTGTCGCATCGTTTGTTCGCTTATCTCCATCCCTACAGCTTGTAATTTTGCGATAGCTTCTGATACACGAATAGTCTCGTTCCTACACATATTATTACAACCAATCGCTTTACCAAGTCGCGCATAATATTCAGCAGTTTGAGTCATTGGTGAATTCTACCATACCCATCCATCTTGACATGCCCCTCCCAACCAACTACAACTAAGGTATGAGAATCTTTCTCATCCTTGCCACACTCTTATTTACTTTTGCTAGCCCCGCCCGTGCCGCCACCTCTTACTTTGTCTCACCCAACGGTTCTGACAGCTCAGGTGGTTCCGAGTCCGCGCCTTTCCGTACCTTTGCCAAAGCTTTCTCGTTGCTACGCCCCGGCGACACCCTCAACCTCCTGGCCGGTACTTACTCCGAGCGGCTAGACATCTCGGTCTCCGGCACTGCCACCGCTCCGATCACCATCCAGGCCAAACCGGGTGACCGAGTAATATTGGACGGCGGTGGCAGCCGTGATACGCCTGTCCTCGTTTTGGCCAATCGCAGCTACATCAATCTCAAAGGTCTCACCGTCAAAAGTAGTCCTTACGAATGCGTCCTAATCCGTGGTTCACATGTCACTATCAGTGGCTTTGATGTCTATGACTGTGTCAAATTTGGCTACCGCCTGGCTGGATCCTTTATCACTGTGGAAGACAGCAGCAGTCACGACAATGTGACCGAAAACGCTGGGGGTGGAAACACCAGCGGTGGTTGGGGTAGCAGTATGCGTACAGCTCCAGGTAGCCATGACATCGTGATCCGCCGCAACCATATCTACAACAACTGGGGCGAAGGATTAATAATCGGCCAGGGCGTAAATGTCCAGGCTTACGACAACTTAGTGCATGACAATTTTTCCGTCAATATCTACATCGGCAACACCCACGATGTGGACGTCTATCGCAACTTTACGTTCTCCACCAACTCCCGCTACTTCCGTAGCGGCAATCCCGCCAACTGTATCACCGCCTCCGAAGAAAATATTAATGACAGCTGGGGCGCTCAGCTAGGCAACATCCGTGTCTTCAACAATATCGCCTATAGCTGCAAAATGGGCGTGGGCTACACCTATACCGAACTGAGTGGCAATGGTTGCAACAACTGTCTTTTTGCCCACAACACGCTGGTAAATACCCTAGGCATCAAAGTGATCGACGGTACCAAAAATAAAGTTATCATCAAAAATAACCT
>CAZBFT010000011.1:0-833 GCA_964491465.1 uncultured Pseudomonadales bacterium | reverse complement strand
TCAGGGCGGTTCCATCAACGTTCCCGGTGGAGTCGTTCAATCGAACAACCTCGTCCAAAAAGACAGTCTCATCTCCAATCCAAGTACCAACCCAGACTCATTCCGTCTCGCTCCCAACTCATCTGCCCGCGGTGCCGGAACTTATCTGAGCGAGGTCACCGAAGATTATTGGCATAATCGACGCGCCAACCCTCCAGACGTCGGCGCTCATCAATACGACGGCACCCCCGCCCCTTCTATCACTCCTTCTGCTTCCCCAGCCCCCTCTCCACTACCGTCACCGTCTCCTTTTCCAGGAGTAATCGGTGATGCCAATAGTGACGGCCGCGTCAACTTGGCCGATCTTGCCATCTGGCTCAGCCACCGCTTCCAAAGCGTAACCGGTGACAAAAACGGTGATTTCAATCACGACGGCCGGGTGACTGGCGTCGATTATGTTTTATGGTACTTACACTATGGCCAATAAACTCACTCCCAGCCAACGCCGGCGGCGGCTAACCCGCTTTTTACAACTCGGCATCTTTCTCGCCGTTGTGGGTGTAGTCCTCTACTTTGGCAACATCATGGTTCAGCGTGCTCAAATACTCGAAGTCGGAGCCGTGGCCGGCCGCGCCGAGCTCTTTTTCGAGCCAGGCATCTCCGGAAATAATGCAACAGTCCAACTCTGGACTACCACTACCAAACCTGTCGCTTTTGCCAAAGTCCAAGTTACTTTTGACCCTCAAAAAATTACCCTGACTCAGAACGCCTCTCTCGCCAACTCCTCGCTCAGCAAAATCATCGATCAAACTCCCGCCAGCGAAGCCAATAATACCGGCAAACTTACCTTGGTT
>CAZBFT010000010.1:13009-16890 GCA_964491465.1 uncultured Pseudomonadales bacterium | reverse complement strand
TCAAACCATATCCATCTTTTACCAGCCGATTGGAACTTTTCTCTGCCTTGCTCGTATGATTTAAACGTAATTAGCGATCCGTTCTTTAGTCGTACCGACTTCCAAATACTCCCGCGTAAGTATTCAACTTTCTCAATTTCGTTTGGGGGTAAATATCGCTCTAGCTTGCGCTGAGTAGATTCTGGCTGTAGGTCAAACGACGGACACACCGCCCACCCTTCGTTTGGAACAATGATTTTTCTATGCGTGTGATTGCCTGTTGCAAATCTAGCGGCTTCTTGGCCTCCCCACTCGGTTTTTCCAACACGATTCCCCCAAAATAGAGACCTGATAGGTTTCTGTGATGCTGTGGCTTCAAGTTGTTTTGGATGTTGCTGCGCGTATTTAAGTGGATTTAACTTCCTGCGCCGCTCCTTTTCCAGGTACAACTCGAGTAAGTCCAGCTTGATTTGCCTTTGAGGCAATAAGATTGTCGAGTTCATCATCTTTCATATCCTCGAATTTATGAGTAATCTCTAGCTTGTCAGGATCAGTTTCAACGCCCATTTCTTTAAGGATCGCCTCTACGCCACGACCTTTTCCTCCAGAGCCAAGGGTCTTCCACACGACCTTCCTTCGTTCTTCAATCACCTCTGGTAGCTTCTTCCATTTGTCTACTGTCTCGCGATTGATTCCGATAATTTCAGCGAGGTTTGTGGAGCGCCATAATCCTCGTTGAATCAAATCAATCATCCATTCCATCTCGGTCTTCTTGTAAACTTGAGGAGAGGGTGCTGGTTTTGCTGGTTTTGTGGGTGACATCCGTGTCACCTTCATTTTCTCCGTTTTCTTTACCGCTTTTTTCAGCAGTCTATCTAGTGGACTTGGTTTTGGAATTACTTTAATTTGTTTTTTAGCCATAAAAAAAGACGGCCTATTACTAGGTCGCCTCTGGTAGAGTAACGATTAGGTCAAATTATACACGAGTCTAGTTACTATCTGGGTAGGCGGTGATCTCGCCCTTCACGTGTTCATCGCTTATGTTCAGAGTTACTTTTACCTTTTTGGATGATAAATAAAGCTTCTCGTTCGAAAGCCAAGCTACAATTTTATCGATTCTTAACTGGATCATTGGGGGCAGGTCACTCATAGTTTTCTCCTATAAATAATAAAAAAGACCCTCCAACCCTCCCGTAGGGAGAGATGCTGAGAGTCTGTTCTTATTCAAACTTACTGTATGTTAATTATTTGGACCTGTCAAATCACTTCCTGGAGACGATTAGTTGGAAGCCATTCTCGGACCGTGAGATATTGTAGAAAATCCGCTTATTTTGGGTGAGGCGCTTTTCAAATTCACCGGCACATAAAGTAATAAATTCAATAGGATCCAGTTCAGCAGCGCGGGCTGGTAGGGTATTAACTCCTTGCTCAATATCATCGTCCACAAACCATAGGTAGTTATCGTAGGTTGTTTGAATATCCTTATGCCCTAGAGCCTTAGCAATCAAAGCAACGTCCTGCTTGCCCTCCTTACGGAGCGTAGAGGCAAATGACCTACGGAGCATGTGAGGGTGAACATTTTTGGTGATTCCAGCTTTTATCGCTCTGCGCTTTAGTTCATCGTTAAACATCTGAGGAAGCATGATGTGGTCTGCCATAGTAGTAAACACATAATCATTCTGGTCACGCCCTACACACAAATCTGAGAGCTCCTGTGACAGCGTAGGGGTGAGCCAGATAACTCTAGGTTCGTCAGTTTTAGTCTCAGTTAGGAAGGCTCTCTTCGCCTCAAAATCAATATCTTTGATGTGTAATTTCGCCAGTTCCCCAAAACGAAGTCCGCAGTAGTAGAGCAGTTTTATCCCAGTACGGTAGCGTACATCGAGGATAGATGAATCGCGTCCGGCGTACTTTCCGTACTCTAGTTTGGTGTTGATTAACCTAGTTACTTCATCTGGAGTGAGGATGATTCCAACCTTTTTGTGAGAGTGGGGGATAGGGATCTTTTTGAGTTCATGAGGGATATTCTTATACGCCAGGAAATCGACGAAATTGTTCCACACGAGCTGATACGAGCTCACACTCGTCTGCTTTAGTCCCTGAGCCTTCTTCTCCATTAGGAAGTCTTCAAATAGATCCTGAGTGAGTGGGCGACCATCAAACCACTTATTTATTATCGCGGACCTACCCGTAATTAGCCGCAGAGAATTCGGCTTCATTTGCTTAATGAGCGTTAAGTAGGGCAGGAAAGATTCAATTCTAATTCTTTCCATAAATAGTTACTTCGTCTTGGAGGTTATATCCTATATAATTACTTATAGACAATACGCCTCAAGTACGCATAGACATAATTAGGATCACCTACCCCTATTGACAGCCATGCAAAGAACTGTTAGTGTGGTTGTATAGTACATTTAAAAAAGACTTGGTTTAGTGAAATTGGAATCGTTAAGTGAAAGGGGTATGATTGGAGACGACTTAGGAATCCCCGCGTTCCTCAGACAAAATTAGATAAAGGAGAAAATTATGGCTCGAACTGCGGATAATGAACGCGCGCAAATCACCCTTAACTTCGAAGGAGTAGCTAATGGTTTTCCTTACGAAGGATCATTTGCAAGCGCAGCTTTACTAGCCTATCATGAGGCAAAAAGACACGGTTTAGGTAAAGTAACCGATTTAGGGCTTACCGTTCAAGGCGGCATAGTACAACTTCGTGAGGATGGAAAAACGACTGAGTTAGTTAAACCACAAATTTCAAGGAAAGATTATGATTTACTCAAAAAAGAGGGTGGAATAATTAGCGAAGCCCTTTATTGGGCATACAGCATGCTAGGAATGATTACTTAGTCATCATCCCCTCAGGGTCAAACCCTGCAAGGAAAGGAGACATATGAGATATCCATGTATTTTCTCAGCCGATGTGCATATCGAAGGCAAACGTTTTGATCCAGGATTTGCTGGGAGTTTTGAGCAAATGGCATTGTGGGCTTTTCAACAACACCAAGTAAATCCTGAAAAAGAAATAAACGTTAGTGCTCTACACGTTGTTCATACGGGGGACGGACAGACACACATGAATTTATCTGCGATTACTCCATCCGAACTCCACGAAGCGAAAGAAAAATTGACACAAGGCGACGCCTCAATTGCCTGGTTTCTAGTTCAAATTGGACTAGCCACTCAAGATCAATTTCCAGGATTAGACAAGTATTAATCAATCGACCGTACCGTTAGGTGTATTCCATTTACCTCAACTACTTCACCCACCCGTCTTCCCTTATTAAAAGTTTCCAGCTTGACTCATTCTGGTAACATGCAGGGTATGAGACGCAATGGCCATGAAGCTCCTGGATACTACGACCAAATCGCACCCATTATTCAAGCTAGCATTCACTTATCAGTTATTATTCTAGCGATCACTCAGTTGACCGCTCTTATAACTGAACATGTTCGAAACCACTCATTCCAGCAAGATACCAAGTATCGCACGACACTAAACTGCCCAGGGGAGTTACCTACACAATTCTTTACCCAAACTATTACCTCAGATGATCCGACTGGCAATATTTCTGCTGGACACATTAGGAGTAGCATACTCAACATTTATAGTGACGACGAGGTTTCCACAGCTGGCTGTTCCTTTACTGAGGTCAATGATAGAGAAAATTGGCTGGTAATTTACGGCCTAATAGCGGTCAATCAAAAGTAGGTCATCAGGTCAGATCTTGTAAGTATCAAACTACCTCATTTATTTTGAGTTTGTTCCCATTTACTACTATATCTTCACCAATCTTTCTGCCAAGGACTGAAAGTCCCATCGGACTTTCAATCGAAATTTTTCCTTGTATAGGATCCGCTTCGTAGGTCCCGACAATCTGGTACTTTACCTTTGACCCATCCTC
>CAZBFT010000010.1:8671-12999 GCA_964491465.1 uncultured Pseudomonadales bacterium | reverse complement strand
TTTTTGTAGGGTTACTGTATTACCAATTCCCACCGTCCCGTCAGTTCTCGGTTCTTCCACTTTACCGTATTTAATCTGGAACTGGAGCTGGCGGATATTGCGGTCTGTATCGCTCAGCTCAAACCTCGCCGATTTATACGCCCCGTTTTCCGAGAGATCTCCTTGCTCCCGCGCCCGCTGCAGCCGGACCAATACCTCTTCCCGGTATTTCTGTAATGTATCCAGTTTGCCCTGTAATTTGTCGTATCCCTCTTTGGTAAAGGGAATCGGGTTTGGTTGTTTGAACATAAGTGTTATACTAGCACCAATAAATGCGCTTGAGTGTAGCCATCACTACGCAAGCAGGGAAAAGAAAATAAGTCATTACTTTTGATCTTTGATCTTTAAGTTTTGAGTTATGTTTAGACTTCCCCGGGTAAGCCCGTGACAGCAGTAGAGCTAACTTAAAGGTGGCACCGTCGCAAAGACCCTTTTATCTGGGTCTTTTTTGGTATTATGGAGATAAATTATGAGTAGTCTACAAGTCACAGACACCAGCAAACCGCTGGGTCACGCCACACACGAAGAAGAGGTTTTGTCTTATTGGGACGAAGTGAAAGCTTTTGAGCGCAGCGTCAGCGAGCGCAGTGGCGACAAATCCTACGTTTTTTACGACGGCCCACCCTTTGCCACCGGCCTCCCTCATTACGGCCACCTGCTGGCTTCCACTGCCAAAGACGTCGTCCCCCGCTACTGGACGATGAAAGGCTACCGCGTCGAGCGCACCTGGGGCTGGGACTGTCACGGCGTCCCGATCGAAAACATGATCGAAAAAGAACTGGGTCTCCAGGGGGGCAAAAAGGGGATCGAGGCCTTGGGGATCGACAAATTCAACACCGCCTGCCGCGCCAGCATCCTCCGCTACGACGCCGAATGGAAAAAGAGCATCCGCCGCCTCGGCCGCTGGGTAGACATGGATCACTCCTACAAGACCATGGACAAAACATTTATGGAGTCCGTGTGGTGGGCCTTTGCCGAGCTGTACAAAAAAGGCTTGGTCTACGAAGGCCGCAAAGTTATTCTCTACTGCCCCCGCTGTAGCACTCCGCTCAGTAACTTTGAAATTGCCATGGACAATAGCTACAAAGACGTGGAGACCCCCAGCGTTTATGTCAAATTCAAACGCAGTGGCTCAGAAAACGAATACTTTGTCGCCTGGACCACCACTCCCTGGACTCTCCCCGGGAATGTTGGCTTGGCAGTTGATCCCACAGCCGATTATGTTTTGATTCAGTCAGGTAAAGAGATGCTTTGGTTTGCCGCCAAACTCGCTCCCCCCGACCTCAAAGTCGTGAAATCTGTCAAAGGCCAAGACTTGGTCGGTAGCCAGTACGAGCCGCTTTATAGCTATCTTCCTGTCAGCCAACAAAAATCTTTTGTGGTGGTCCCCGCCGACTTTGTCAGTTTAGACGACGGGACCGGCATCGTCCACACCGCCGCGATCTACGGCGAGGACGACTACCGTTTGTCCGTCGCCGAGGGTCTGCCCACTATCCCCATGCTGGATGACCAAGGCAAATTTATGGACTTTGTCACTCCTCTATCCGGGATGTTTTACACCCGCGGCGGCCAATGGGTAATTGACGATCTAGCTAGTCGCGGTCTTTTTTACCAAAACGAGGTGACCACCCACTCCTATCCTTTCTGTTACCGCTGCGGCACAGCGCTGTACTACAACGCGATCCCTGCCTGGTTTATCAATATCCAAAAGCTCAAGCCGGAACTAGTCAAACAGAATGAGACAATCAACTGGTATCCCGAGTTTCTCAAACATGGTCGTTTTGGCAAAGGTCTGGAGACCGCCCCCGACTGGAACATTTCCCGTTCCCGTTACTGGGGTACCCCCATGCCCATCTGGAAAGGGGAGAAGACTGGCAAAATCCGCGTAGTCGGTTCCGTCGAAGAATTACTCCGTTACTCCGTCACTACTTTACCCGAGCCCCCAACCGACATCCACCGCGAATTTCTTGACGAGATCGAGGTCTGGGTGGACGACGAGAAAACCGAGAAGGGTCGTAAAATCCCCGACGTCTTTGACTGCTGGATCGAGAGCGGCAGCATGCCTTTTGCTAGTATCCATTACCCATACGAGAACAAAGGCAAATTCGAATCTCGCTACCCCGCCCAATACATCGTGGAGTACATTGCCCAGACTCGTGCTTGGTTCTACACCCTCCACGTCATGTCGGTCGCCCTCTTTGGCAAGCCGGCCTTTGAGAACGCGGTGACGACCGGTACCATTTTGGCCGAAGACGGCACCAAAATGAGCAAAAGCAAAAAGAACTATCCCGATCCCAACCTGTTGATCGACAAATACGGGGTGGACTCCTTGCGACTTTATCTCATGAGTAGTGTCGTGATGAAAGCCGACAACCTCAACTTTAGCGAAAGCGCGGTCGACGACATCCGCAAAAATGTGATGAACATTTGGTGGAACATCTTTGTCTTTTACAATTCCTACTGCAATACTGCTCCTACTGCTCCAACTGCAATTACTGCAAAACTGCAAAACCCATTGGATCGCTGGCTTCTCTCAAAAATCGAATCCTTGACCCAAATAGTTACCCAAGCCATGGACAATTACGACGTGGTCTCAGCTACCCGCCCGCTCATGAGCTTTGCGAGAGATTTCTCTACCTGGTACCTGCGTTTGTCCCGCGACCGCTTACGCGAGAACCCAGAGAGTCAGGCAGTGTTCCGCTCCGCTCTGCTCCGCTACACCCTGCTGATGGCCCCATTTGCGCCCTTTATGAGCGAGCGGATTTACCAAAATATATCTCCTGCCAAAGACTCCGTTCACCTCGAAGATTGGCCAGTAGGGGTCGACTCCCATGTCGACCCGAAGCTAGAAGCCGAGATGGAGATAGCAATGCAAATTGTAGAAAAAGGACATGCAGCTAGAAAAGTTTCCAACATTAGATTGAGACAACCACTTGCATCTTTAGCGTCGATATCACCAATAGTTCAAAAACCGGAATTTAATTCACTTATTCGAGAAGAATTGAACGTAAAACTAGTGACTTATTCTCCTTCGCCATCACTTTCACCAAGCTCGGATGAAGATAAATTTATTGAACTTGACACCAAACTCACGCAGGAGTTGAAAGACGAGGGTCAGGCCCGCGACCTAATGCGAGATATTCAAGGTCAACGCAAGAAAATGGGACTGACTCCCACCGATAAAGTAGCCGTCGTTGCCCCCGACTTCCCAGACAGCTGGTCAGCCGAAATTCAAAAGAAAGTCGGCGCCGTCAGCCTCACGCGCGGACTCCCGCTTTCAGTCACCAAAGTCTAATCGGATATACTATATCCATGCGCTTTGTCTCCGACTGGTGGATCACCCTCGTTTACCTTTTGGCTGCCAGCCTCTCACTCGTCATGCTCGCCTCGGTCTCGCCCGACCGGCTGCCGCTCCAAGCCAGCATGCTAGGCGTCGGCTTGGTTCTTATGCTCTACCTGGGTCGTCAAGAAAAAGCCGTCTACCAAACTTTTGCTCCCATCGGCTATGGTTTTTCCGTTTTACTTCTGCTTATTACATTCATTTTGGGCGCCACCATCCGCGGCAGTACCCGCTGGCTTACCTTTGGCGGCTTTCAGCTCCAAAGCGGCGAGATCGTCAAACCACTCCTAATTTTAGCTTTTGCCTATTTTCTCGAGAAATATCCGCCCAAATCACTCAAAAACATCTTGCTCAATTTGGGCTTATTTCTGGTTCCGACCCTGCTTATCTTCAAGCAACCCGATCTCGGCACAGCCTTGGTCATGGGAGTGCTCTGGTTGTTTCAGTTGTTTGTCGCCGGTATCCCCTGGCTCTACATCGGCTTGGGCGGCGTGGCCGGCCTGGGGCTACTGCAGCTGCTCCCCCGCTTTTTGCATGATTATCAGTTGGCTCGTCTGGAATCGTTTGTTGATCCCTATCACGATCCGCTCGGCGCCGGCTACAACGTCATCCAGTCCATTATTGCTGTCGGTTCTGGTGGCTTGTGGGGCAAGGGCATTGGGCACGGCACCCAATCACACCTGCGTTTCCTCCCCGAGCGCCACACCGACTTCGCTTTTGCCACCCTGGCGGAAGAGCTCGGCCTGATCGGGAGCTTGCTGATTATCCTTATTCTCAGCGCCCTGTTGCTCCGCCTGTTGATCGCGCTGACTCAAGCCCGGCACCAAATCGACCGCCTGATTTTGGCTGGAATACTAGGTAGTCTGACCTTTCAAACCTTTGTCAATATCGGTATGAACCTAGGCATCGCCCCGGTAACAGGTGTGACCCTGCCCCTCCTTAGCTACGG
>CAZBFT010000010.1:0-8661 GCA_964491465.1 uncultured Pseudomonadales bacterium | reverse complement strand
CCTCGCTATTGCCATCACCCTTGGTGTCGCCACTTCCGTCCTCCGCCACCACTCGCCCCGCTCCTTGCTGGAAATTCGCTAGTCTAGTACAATAGCACCTTATGAAATACGCAGTCATCCAAACCGGAGGCAAACAATACCAGGTCAAAGAGGGTGAAACTCTCCGCGTCGAAAAACTGGCCGTCACCGGCAATGAGTTTGTTTTTGACAAAGTCCTCCTCATGGTGGACGGCGATAAAGTCGAAGTTGGCATGCCCATACTCGAGGGTGTCAAAGTTTACGCCAGCGTGATCGGCGAGGTCAAAGGCGAGAAAATCGAGGTTCTCAAATACAAAAGTAAGTCCCGCTACCGCAAGCACACCGGCCATCGCCAAAAATACACTAGTGTGAGAATCGAAGGCATCGGTTCAAAACCAGCCGCCGCTCCCAAAGTCACAAAAGCCGCTCCTGTCAAAAAAGTTGCAGCCAAGAAGCCAGTGACTAAAAAAGTAGCTGCGAAAAAGTCCGCAGCCAAATAACTTTTCCTAAAGTAATTGAACTATAGGGTATAATACTCAGACTATGAGTAAAATACTACCACTGGAAGCTGACTGCAGGACGCGTCCTATTGGTTCTCTAACGTTTTCACTTCAAAACCCAGAGCAATACGCCTTACAAATCAGAGATATGCACAAATATGCGAAACGCATGGGGCTCATTCCCGCTGACGCAAAAGAGGCAGAATTTATTCCTTCAGCGGGCACGCAACAACAAAGGGAATCATTATGGGAATTATGGGGCTGTTCATTACTAACATATGCACATTTGGAGCCTAGCCCTGAACGAGAAATTTTAGAGAGATTTTTCCCTCAAAAAAATATTAGTGAGCACCTCCAAAAAATGCCATCAATTGCAATCACACCAGCGTATTTATGGTGGATTCGGGAACTAGCAGGTATCGATGATACTGGTAGACGATACAAGCACTATCGCACGCTCCCAGAAGAACTTGAGTTAATCAGTGGATTTGAATTGGCACCGCTTAATGGTGGTAGCAGTGACGGGCATTTTGATAATCTACTTAGACTCGTTCGGCCTAGTATTACTCACCCAGATGATCCAGAATTATTCGAAGTATTACGCCTCAATATGGCAGTAATTCTAAATAGTAGGATATTCCTTTCTGGTATAAGTAGCATTCCAGGTGGTTATAAAAACTTGTCTCTTAAAGATCGAATTATCAAAATACAAGATAAGCTGCTCGAAGGAGTTGATTATCCGAGGAAGGGCATAAGAACAGGACAAATTGGATTTGGAAATAGAATTTACCTTGGAGATCAGGATAACATAGAAACAAGCCTGATCCAGTTAGGAGAAAGAATCAGAGCTATAACTTTACAAAAACATCTTTCTCCAAATAGATTATTAGCAGAGATATGGGCTAATTTAATCAAAATCCAGCCTCTAGCTTACGGTAATAAGCGCGTAAGTTTCTTAACAGCATTATCTTATTGTGCCGAGAAAATTTCAAAGCTACCAACTCAATGGATACCAGGGGCATTTGTTGGACATCGTCAACTTGATCCTGCGATCAAATCTCTAACAATGCTAGATAAGCAGACATTTGCTACTGATTCACAAGTCAACTTAATGGAGCAATGTATTGGTCTTCTTCCACATCACACTCTCGAGGAATATACCAAAATTGTTATAGATAGCGCTTTTACATCTAGGCATTTAGAATAGCACTATGAATTCTCAATATTTCTTTTTCCTCGGCCATACGCCGGCACTATCTACGCTAGAGTTAAATTCTCTCTTGCCTACGCCAGCTGCGCTAATTAGCGAGTCTATCGCCAGTTATAACGGCGAGCTCGATCCCGCAAGTTTTGGCCCCAAGCTCGGCGGCACGCGCAAGATCGCCAAATTACTCGAAATCTGTTCCCCTCGTGACACGGTGTCACATCTCACCGCTCTAATTGCCGCTGGACTCACCAAAAACGTGGCCATCACCGACTACGCGGATCTCAACCTGACTCATTCCGACCTCACTCAAATCAAAAAACAGGCCGCCCAGTCCCGCCCGATCCGTTTGGTCAGCCTGGACACCACCGAGCACGAACTAGTCATGTTGGCCCACCAACACGTCACCGAATACAACCTAGTGCCCTCACCAGAGGGGATCATTATCGCCGAAACAGTCTTGATCTACGACGCCGAGGACTGGATTGTGCGTGACCGCGCCAAGCCTTACCGCGACATCAAACGCGGCATGCTCCCACCCAAATTAGCCCGGATTTTGGTCAACTTGGGTACTCTGGGTAAAACTGGGCTTACGGTCTACGATCCGTTTTGCGGTACCGGCACCATACTGGCCGAAGCCCTACTTTCCAACTGTGGCGTACTTGGATCGGACAACAACCCCGCTGCCATCTCCGGTTCTCAGGCCAATCTCGCCTGGCTATCTCAAACTTACTCAATTACCCCTTCCCCCAATTACTCCGTGGCTCTCGCCGACGTCACCCATCCTCCCTTTCCCTCGGCCGACCTCATCGTGACCGAGCCGTACATGGGTCCGCTAGTCGAGGGCCGGAATGTGCCTCCAGTTTCCAAGCTCAAAGACCTTGCTCGCGGACTCGACAAGTTGTATCGCGGTGCCTTCCGCGCCTGGCATCCGCTTCTTCCGGCCAAGGGTAGGGTAGTCATAACTATCCCCAGCTTCCATTCCGGCAATTTTGATATTTCGACCATTTCCGTTGACACAATCTCTGCCCTGGGATACAATTTCATAGCCTCTGTCCCCTACGGGAAACCTGGATCGACAGTTGTAAGGAATATTACTATTCTGGAGAAACTGGCAAACTGATTAGCCGAAAAACCGACTAGCCGATTTGCCGATTTGCTGAAATATGTCACACGTTAAATCAGGTGGAGCGACAGCCCAGGGTACAACTCGCCCAGGCAAACGCCGCGGCGTCAAAATCTTTGGCGGTAGCAAAATCAAAACCGGTCAGATTATCATCCGCCAGGTCGGCACCCGTGTCCGCGCTGGTAGTGGAGTTGGCACCGGCCGCGACTACACCCTTTTCGCCATGCGCGATGGAGTTGTCAACTTCTTCGTCCGTCTCGGTAAACAATTCGTCGCCGTCAAATAATTGCACAATCGTTGACACAGCGTGTAGTATAAAGACATAACCACAAATTATGCTCACAATTACCTGGGATAATACTCCAGAAGTAAAGAAATATATTCTAAATTTGATGGGCAAGTCAGTTCGCAAAGACGGAGTTGTGGTCGATAGAGAATCCTGTCAACCTGTAATTGACAACGATGGCCAAGAGTTAACATTTGACTCTTTTGGTATGGTGGCCAAAGGATCGGAAATTTATGTTCGTGAAAACATTGTTTCGGTAGCCAACTACTTGAACAAAAAAATCCAGAAAAATCTCCGAAATGGCAGACGTTGATTTCAATCTAGCGAAAATCAAAAAGCTTGCCATCAACTTGTTCACCGGTAGTACTGCATTCCTAAATAACAATTCTCTTTTTAAGTTTCAAAAAGTCGACAAATCCCAGCATGTCCACTATCACATTTCGCAAAGTGATTTAACAAAATTGCAGGATCAACCCCAAAAGGCCGAAGAACTACGACTTAATATTCAGGAATATATTAGTTCTGGTGGGGATTATCTGATTGCCGATCCTGCAAATGTCGACAACCTAACCAAGATCAGCAGTATTATTTACGATCGCTCACGCAATAAACTCCTCGAATTTATCGAAAAAGCAATTCCCATACAAGATAGAGCACTATGGATTTCGGCATTAACTCTGCGCTCAACAACTAACCCAGAGGAAATTAGACGCATCAAGAATGATATTGTAGTAGTTGCCGGGCATCGAGGAGCCAATATTGCCAATCTTTGCACAGCCCAATACCTGGAAACGAGGATTATCCCCCTCTACAATCAGCTTTTTGAGCTAACAAACGGTAATGAGATCTTTGCTGACAGTTATGAACGTATAGTTACATATCCAGTTTTTGCTGTTTTTGTGAGTGGAGTTCGATCACAAGAGGAAATACTTGATGAAATCCGTAATAAAACAGCCATCTTATTGACAAACGGCGAACAATACCAATACACAATTGACATTCATGGAATGAACGCATTGAATGTCGCCAAAATTAAAAAGCTTCTACCTACTATTATCGGAGAATATGAAAAGAATATCGCTCACCAGAGTGTGCGGGGAGGCGAGACTTATATTAAAGTTCAAATCACCTTCAATCCCAAAAATTCCTTGTCCGTCTGATTGGGTGAGTATTCATTTGTTCTCTTTTCACGCGCCAGTTTCCATGCTAACCTCTAGATATGAGCGACCAACACAACAAACTCACCGAACTCGAAATCGATCTAGTCCAACCCAATCCCTTGCAGCCGCGCGGCACCATCCTGACCGATAGTTTGAGCGACCTGGTCGAGTCCATCAAAGAACACGGCATCTTGGAGCCATTGGTCATCGCCCACACTCCGGCCGGCTACCAAATCATCGCCGGCGAGCGCCGGTGGCGTGCCAGCAAAATTGTGGGCCTTACCAAAGTCCCGGTCTACATCAAAGAGACCACCCCCCGTGGCATGCTCGAAATGGCCATTGTGGAAAATGTCCAAAGAACCGACCTCAACCCAATCGAGCGCGGCAAAGCTTTTATCCGCCTGATGGACGAGTTTGGGCTGCCCAATGGTGAGATCGCTAAACGTGTCGCCAAATCCCCCGCCTACGTCAGCAACACCCTCAAACTACTCGATTTGCCAGACGCCCTCAAAGATGGCCTGATCAGTGGCCTGATCACCGAGGGCCACGCCAGGGCGCTGGCCGCCATCGAGGACACCCGCCTCATGATCGAGGCCTACAAACTAGTGCTCAAAGAAGGGGCAAGTGTCAGGAGGGCCGAGGAAATCGCCCGCCGCCTCAAAAAAGATTTTGACGATAAACCCAGCAGTCAAGGCAAAAAAACCTTCATTCTCTCCGACGAAATCACCAAAATGCAGTCCAGGTTGGCCAAAGCCTTTGGTGAAAAATCTCTCGTCAAATTGACCCGCAGCAAAAGGGAAACCAAGGTTCTAATCCGCCTCATGGGCACACCCAAAGACACCGAGCTCGCTCTCCAAAAAATATTGTCTTTAGCAAGTTGAAAGGAGTAGCTGTGAATACATATCAGGTTATTGAGGGATCAAGTGTTCTAGATATTATGCCAATTTTGGATCTCCAATCCCTCCTGACGACACACTCGTGGCGCCCAAAGATGGGGCGGAAGTGGGATTAGGTTTTGAAGAAGCACAACAATTGATTTTAATCACAAGAGTCAGAAGATTTGTTAATCAAACAACAGATTTAAACCCTGTTTCTGCTATTTCTGGCGAATACTAATAAAAGTTGTGGACGATGCTGGATTCGAACCAGCGACCTCTTCAATGTGAATGAAGCGCTCTAACCAACTGAGCTAATCGTCCGCTTGCACTATTTTATCACGCCCTGTATTCTTATCTCATGTTCTTTTTCCGCAATTTGTGGCTATTTTTTCTTGACTTCTTGGAGACCATTGTCGTCAGTCTGGCCATTTTTGCCCTGGTTTATCTTTTCCTTTTCCAGCCCCACCAGGTCGACGGCCGCAGTATGGAACCCAACTTCCACAACGGCGAATATATCTTGACGGACAAAGTGAGCTACCGCCTCCACGAGCCCAAAAGAGGGGATGTGGTCGTCTTTCATTCCCCCCAGGACGAGCGGATCGACTTTATCAAACGGATCATTGGTGTCCCGGGCGACGAAATCAAAATCTCCGATGGTCACGTCTTTCTCAACGGCACCCAGCTCAAAGAAGACTACATCAACGATCCCGGTCAGGTTCTCTCCGGTCGCTACATCCGTGAAGGCGCATCTGTCAATATCCCCGATGGTCAATATATGGTCATGGGTGACAACCGCCTTCATAGTAGCGACTCCCGCGAATGGGGCCTAGTCACTCGCGCGGGAATTGTCGGCCGCGCATTCTTTCGTTACTGGCCAGTCAGCGAGTTTGGGGTC
Source organism: uncultured Pseudomonadales bacterium (assembly GCA_964491465.1). Classification (GTDB taxonomy): domain Bacteria; phylum Patescibacteriota; class Microgenomatia; order UBA1400; family UBA12108; genus UBA12108. The sequence goes on along the minus strand of CAZBFT010000010.1, from coordinate 2,594 downwards.
GTCCCGACCGCCGAGGCGGAGTTGACCGTGGGCAGCGTCAAGGGTGCCATCAACCAGATACGTTAAAATAGTCCCATGCACTACTCTCTCACTCGCGCGACAGCCTGGAACTTGGCAGGTTATCTCTACTTAATTGTCGCGAGCCTCATCTCTACTCCCATCCTCCTCCACTCTCTTGGCATCGCTACTTTCGGCCAGTATAGCCTGGTTGTAGCCACTCTCGCGCTTGTCTCAGCCTTTGATCTCGGCCTCCCGCAGGCGGTTACGCGCGCGCTCTCTCGTGACCACCAATTTTCTCCCCGTAGACAAGCGTTATGGGCTACTTCCAGCGCTCTCTTTATCCTGACTGGTCTAATCGGTGGAATTGCCGCCGCGGCTATTGCTTATTTTTTGCACATCCCGTCTCTCGCCCTACCGGCCATTTTTGGCCTCGGCCTCATGAACGCCGTTATCGGCCACTACACCACACTCCCCCAAGCCGAGGGTCACTTTGGCTACTATAACGCCAAAACTTTTATTGTTGGCTCTGGCAATACGCTGCTAGCCGCGTATCTTTCCCATTTAGACTTAGGTTTGGCGGCTATCTTTGCCGCCCTACTGGGATGCTATCTTCTCACTCTATTTGTCCTAGCTTACTTTTCGCTGAAATTTTTCCCTCACCCGTGGGAGGGGAGAGCCAGCCTCGCCATCTCCCGCTCACTTCTCACTTTTGGCCTCAAAAATCAGCTGGGGAAAGCCGTGGGTCAAATCCAGGCTCAGTACGCCAAGTACTTGCTGGCCGGCGTCTCCGCTCTCGCTCTCTCCGCCTACGCGATCGGTCAGGCTTTGGTCTACAAACTAGTCGGCGGAATTGCCCAGGTCGCCACTGCCCTCTACCCCGCCGCTGCGCGTACTCCCACCCGCTCACCCGCTTTTGTCCGCTTGTATCATCGTCTCCAACTCGGACTTTTTGGCCTCGCCCTCCTGGGGATTGCGCTGTATCACTGGCTCGGCCTGCCATTTTTGACTTGGTGGCTCCACGCTCCCACCCTGGTAGCGGTAGTTGATCAGATCATGCGGGTCTTTGTGTGGTACTTTGCTATCCTGGTTTTGACCCCCTTGGCTAGCAGCACTCTGGATGGTCGTGGCCACCCTGGCCTGACCTCGCTATTTGCCGTGGCGGCTGGAGGGCTCGAAGTGGTTTTTGCCCTGCTTCTTTTCCCCCGCTTTGGCTTGTTTGCTCCTGTCTATGCCGCCGTCCTTTCCACCCTCCTTACCACCCCTCCTTTGCTTTGGACCACCGAAAAGGTACTCCGGTCGTAAGCCGCAATGATCTGTATAATGAGCAGGATATGTCAGTTTGGGACTTTGTCGCTAGACACACTTTTGACGCTCCCGACCGCCAGATCCGTCTTTTGGTTGAGCAAGTCAAGTTGCTGCGTCCCCACGGCAAGTTAAAAATTCTCGATGCCGGCGGTGGATTACAGGACCGCGGCTCACTCATCTCTCAGCTCGGCCGTCGCACTGTCCTAGACATTGAGTCCGGTCCCGGGGTAGACGTAGTAGGGGACATCCACCATCTCCCTTTCCCCGACCAAAGTTTTGATTTAATCACCCTGTTTATGGTCATGGAACATTTGTATGACCCGCTGCAGGCGATCCAAGAATGTCGGCGTGTCCTCAAAAAAGACGGGATTTTGCTCGCTACCACCGTCCAGTACTGGCACGGTCATGCCCACCCCCACGACTACTATCGCTACACCCGGGGAGGGCTAGAGTACATTTTTACCCAGGCCAAATTACCTATCCGGCAAATTTGGTCTCTCGGTGGCCCCTGGCTGGTGCTGTTCCACGTGATCGAGCTCAATCTCCCTAGTTTCCTCCGCCACCTCTTTCTCTACACCTGCCCCATTTTTAACTACCTAGACAAACTCTGCTTTAATCACGCCGACTCACGCGCCCACCCCGACTCCGTCGGCTGGTCGCTCTTGGCTATCAAACCCTAATTCGCGTTCTTTATAATCCTATAGTTTGACAAATACATATAGTTTTTGTAGCATTCACCCATGTATACAGAAAGCGTATTGAGAACAAACCTTGTTGGCTCATTTGTGCGAATAGATGATCATGGTTTGGGTAAGCTGACCTCGATTATTGGGGATACATATGGTGGTCTGGTTAAGGGAGTTGTTACAAATCAACTACTTGTAGAAACCACTTCAGCGGCGGTAAAAAACGACCGGTGGACAGGTAGTACAAACCCGAATGGCCATACAAGACAGAAAAATCGGATAGGCGTCGGGTACTATAGTGATGATGCAGTTTACAACACAAATTTTACTCACGAACTTTGTCATAACATGGTCTGGCAGATGGGCAGGCCAAACTATGTGTATGAAGACTATGTAGAGATGGCTACCGAAGAAGAAAGAATGTGTTGGCAGTTTTCTATCGAACTATGTAGGATGATTAGCAGACCATTTTCGCAACAGGTGCTAGAGATTTCTGATAGATACTGGGATTGTGTTCAAAATATGTTGCTTTTGCAAAACACTGATCAAAGTGCAGGCTTTATAGAGATACTCACTCAGATTGGTCAAGATGAAAGGCAGAAT
>CAZBFT010000009.1:15403-17410 GCA_964491465.1 uncultured Pseudomonadales bacterium | reverse complement strand
CGGAGGCGATCGCGGCTCCTGACAATGCGCCAGTTGTGACCGACATCACGCCGGCCAGGCCGGCAAAGGCACCCAGGGCCCAGGGCTCGTTGGGGTGGCGGCGCAAGTATTCGTCAAAGTCTTTGGTCTCACCTTTGAGCCGCTTGAATGCTTTTCGGACTCGCTTGGTGAACCAGTTGCCCTTTTCTTCTTCTGGCTTGGGGGTGGGGCTGATTTGTGGATCAGACTCTTTGACTTGGGTGGTTGTGCCAGGGGATGTCTCATCTAAATCGCCCGGAGTATCGTCAAGATTAACTTCGTCGTCGTCTAATGGAGGAGTTTCGAGTAAATCGGGATTAACCTCTGGCTCTGATGGGTCGGTGTCGACTATTAATGGAGGATGATCTTCGATCATCATTTTTCTGCGTTCGTTAACGGGGCCATAGTGCCAAGCTTTCCGGGCACTTGCTTCGTTAATGAGCTGGGAAATGTGGTTGCTAATTTGTAGCATTTCCACGAAAGGAGGCTTTTCTTGTAAGCGGGCGTTGAGAGCGGGATATTCGGGACCCAAAACGAGATTGCCGAACATTTCGTCGGCATACGGCATACCGGGGTGCTCGGGTGGAGCATCGACTTCGCGGGTAGTCACCGTAAAGGGATCGACTTCCACTGGTTTATCATCCCAGTTTACATCCAACGCATCCTCGGTAAGATTATCCATAGCGCCCAAAGATGGGTTGTCATTTTCTGCGACCATAGATTAAATATACCCTATTTTTCATTAAGAATTTGCGTCATGGCTTCCTGGCTTATACCGAGTACTTCTTGAATTAATAATAAGAGAGAGCCTCCGCCTTCCCCACCACCAAGAGATTCGAGTAGGGGAGAATCCTTACGACCAATCTCTGTTTGGATGTGGTCAACTACCTGCTGGAAATCGTTTCCCCCTAGTTCGGCGCGAAGGTCGTCGACAACCTGCTTCACCTCATCCTGGGTAGGATTGGTTGTACCGCGATTAACCAAACCAGCCAAGGTTCTTATGACCTGGCTGGTACCTGATTCAATCTTTAGTTGTTCCGCGTCAACTAGGCGGGCGTCACTAGAGTTTTTTTTTCCGCGGAAGTGCGCTCAATTATCGCATTCCAGTAGCGAGGAGCAATGTGTCCGAGAGGTTGTTCTAGGACAAATTGGGCCATGGCTTGAACGTCACTCCTGCCTGCGAGGGAATCTTCTCCTGTCATTGGGTCCAGTATATCTAGCCGTGGTATTTCAACCGCCAGCCGGCGAGCAGCTTCATCACGTGCGGCTTCACTCTTGCCGCGCATCGCTTCGGCTATGTCTTGTGCAGATGCGCCTCCGTTCAACCAAGCATCAATTGCTTCTTGGACTGTGAGATTACCGCTCTCAAGAGCTTCTGCGATACCTGCCGGGGTTTTTAGAAGTTCGGCGAGTAGGGCTCGATTACTTTCTACTCGTAGAGCGCCAACTTGCTCGGCGGTATGTCTCTCGAGCATGGTATGAGCTTCTTTAAGAAAGCCCTCTACGTCACCTTCGGCGACAGCTGATTGCAATACTAACGACGCCTCTGATTTGTTGAGCGCGCGGAGTGCGACGGTAGCGGCGTCCGCCATTTGTTTGAGTTCGCTATCGTATGGCATATTGGCACGGACGATATCGGCGAGGACTTGACCGCGCATTTCGCGGGATACACCCCTACCTTCCAATGGCTTTTGGAAGTCTTTGGGATTGTAACCAGTGTTGCGTAATTTGCTGGCTACTGATTTGCGGAATTCGGTTTTGGTCATGGGAACGGCGGCCGAACCACGACGCAAAACTTCTGGCACTGAGTTTATAAAGTCAGTATTAATAATTTCGCCAAATAATTCCGCTTGCTTCTCTAGATCTTTGCGTTGGATACGCAATTGCTTCTCGGCTGCGCTACGAGCAGCTGAATTTTCTTGCAACCCGGCAACCTTTCCTTCTTCTACCTGGAGACGAGCAAAGGATTCGGACATTAATTTGATATCA
>CAZBFT010000009.1:0-15393 GCA_964491465.1 uncultured Pseudomonadales bacterium | reverse complement strand
CATCCGCATGTCGTGCTACGGCTTCGGCTTGTAGTTGCCCAGGTTCTTTGGTCTTCTCTAAGTAGTCGACCATCTCACCCGCGACGATATGGCCATGTTCGGCAGAAGTAGCCAATGCAGCCAAAACCTCCGGGGTAATTTGACTCGGTTTCATGCCCAACTCTGGTGAGAGCTCACCCAGCATGTTCACCAAGTCTTGACTTAATACTGACTTGGCAATTTCATTCTGGGCGGAAGTCATTGCCGCAAATGCGGTACTGAGTTTGCCATCGGCAGTATCGGTGCGCAACTGATCACCCAAAGTTTTTCGTGAGGCTTTGAGGGCATTTTCAATAGCTGCAACTTGGGCTTGGGCACTGTTTAGTTGTGCTTGATAACGCCTGCGATCAGCTTTGGGGCCGCCAGGGATAGATAATTTGCTTTTACAATCACTGACCAGATCTTTGGCGAGGGCCAAATCACCAGCCTGACCGGAAATCGTACTAAAAGCGACTTCTAAGTTGTGAGGATTAAAACGGATTACGGGCGCAGTGTTGTCGATCGTCACTTTGCCGTCGACCCGCTTGCCTAAGCGCAATTCCATCATCCCGTTGGGATCATTATCCGAAATCCCGACTGACATGACAGTTTCGGCTGCCACCGTGTGATCATTGGCATTGGCCTCGCTAATTGTGTTAAGCGAGATGATTGTACTAGGGAGTCCGTTCTCGGTCGCGTAAGCTTTTTGCGAAAGATTGGTGAGAGTATGAACAAAGCTGGCGACAACTCCTACATCACCTTTGCCAGTTTTGATCATTTTATCTACTTCTGCCACCGTATCGACGTTCATAAGAGCCGCTAATTCATCAGGAATTTTGCCTTCTTTGATTTTCGCGTCAAAATCGGTTGTGGCACGTTCGACATAGTCCATTTCGGCCATGGCGGTAAGAGTTTGCATGCCGACTTGATAGTGTTTCTGGGCAACACGCTCGAATGACTTGGTTTGAACGGCTACATCACTCAGTTCCATTCGAGCCGCGCGAGCTTCGGCGTCACGAGTTGCTTTTTTGAGCGATTCTTGGAGTAATTGGCGTAGTGATTCTGCTTCGAGGGCTGTAGCCTCGCTCCGAGTGGCTTCATCGGCTTGTAGCCTTGTGTTAGTGCGCTCGGCTCCCTCTCGAGCACTATCAATGGCGCGCAAATGAGCGCTCTCCGCTTGGGCGATCTTGTCATGACCCAAAACTGGGATTAGATCGCTTATTGCTTCACGATCCAATGCAACCCCTGCGACGTCCAAAAATCTCACATAGTCATTGAGATAATCTCGGGCTACATCTGGGGAAGGTAGACGTGCCAACGCTTGTTCTGCTTGAGCGAATGCCTGAACATTCTTAAGCATCTTCGCGGAAGAACGCCCCAGTTCCACTACCGGCAAGTTTGAAATTCTGGGAGACACGATTCCAGACGCCTTGCAAAAATTCACCTGGATTATCCAGGCTTTTATTCCAATCTACTTGAGAGCCGCGGTCAAGCTCGACTACTTTGGCGATTAAGCGCTGACGATAACCCTGGAATTCGGGTAAATTCTTGAGATCTGCTTTTGTAACTTTACTAACATCGATACCAGCTGCTTGGGCATCTGGCTGCCAGTCTACCTGGAGAAGGTTCGTATACGATTTGGTCCGATCGGTATTCATGTGATCTATGATCTGGCCTGCCACTTCATATCCATGTTCTTCGTGTCGTTCATGTTTGCGAAGTACGGACTCAGCTTTTACACGTCCTTCTGCTTGTTTATTGGCACTACTTGGCTCAATACCCAAATTGGCTTCGGCTGTCTCGCCTAACGACTCCCAACTTCTGAGCGAGTATCTGGCTGTTTCTTGTGCTTGACCTTTTGCCTCAGCAATGCTTGCTTGTAGGCGTCTACTGACTTCGGAGGCGGTCAAAATGAGCGGATCAGTTTCATGACCCTGATCGTTGCGGGATAGGGAGTCAACTTTAATGTGTGCACTTTGCTCAATAGAGTGGGAAGGTTCGCGTAAGATCTCAGGGGAAAGGTTGTTTTGTTCAATAACTGTTTTCAGTCGTTCAATGGAACTAAGTGCTTCTGGCATGTGGCCTCCTATATTAATTAAATTCGCTTACTAAGTAATAAAACGAGCTAGTTTGTAATATTTTATACCCAGCTGTCAAGAGGAACACAAAAATGTGCCTGACAAATAGGTATAGGTTTAGTATTGAGAAATATGTGAGAGTTGTCAATAGGCAGCAGATAGATGCTGTTGTTAATGCAGCCGATCAGCGACATCGTCCCAGTTGACCAGCGACCACCAAGCGTCCACGTACTTGCCACGATCGTTTTGGTAGTCGAGATAGTAGGCATGCTCCCAGACGTCGAGGACCAGCAAAGGAGTGGTCTCGGCTACAAACATCAAGTTGTGGTTTTGGAGCTGGAGTACGTGCAGGTCTTGTCCATCCTGCACCAAAGCAGCCCAACCGGAGCCCTCGACGCTCTTGGCAGCGCCGGCAAACTCGTTTTGGAAGGCCTCGAAGCTGCCGAACTGTTCGACCAGTTTGTCCAACAGCGCTCCGGAGGGCGTATTGTCTTTTTTGCTTTTTTGCATGTTGGCCCAAAAAAGACTGTGCAGCTTGTGGCCATTGAGGTGGAAGGACAAATCGCGCATCGTGGCTTTGTAATCGATTTCCATCCCCTCCCCGGCGCGGGCCTTTTCCAGTTTGTCCATGGCGGCGTTGGCACCGGTGACGTAGGCCAAGTGGTGGCGGGTATGATGAAGAGTCATGATAGCCTTGCTGATTACCGGCTCGAGTGCGTCGTATTTGTAGGGGAGATCGGGGAGTTCTATCCGTTTGTGTTTGAGACTGGACATAGTGCTCCTTTCGCAGAAACTTTACCTTGACAAGTATTAGTATAGCACAGTTAAGGTGTTTTGGCTCTTATTTTGTCCCAGTAGGAACCACGGCGGCAAAGCTGAGAGGCGTCGGCCGGATTGGCTAGGACACTCTCGACTGCTCGTTCGAGGAATATCTGATTTTGGGAGCCTTTGAACAAAACCCAGGTTTGGGTAGTCAAGCGAGTGTGCAAAAACTGGATCAGACTTTGCATGCGGTCAAAATGGTGGACGGGAAAATGGCGGCGCTTGAGTACTGGGAGAACAAACTCGGCGGTTTGGGGGCCGAAAAGGATCGCTTCGGTGGCACAACTGTAGATTTGGTCGGCTAACTGCTTGTGAGCGAGCTTGCTACTCACCCCTAGTTCACGCATATCCCCGATCACGGCGAGTTTCTGGCTGCGGCCACCCAGTTTTTTGAGCAGCTGCAGGGCTTCACTCAGGCTGGAGGGACTTGAGTTGTAAGAAGAGTCCAAAATTTGGGAGCCGTACAGTCCTGGGAACAGACGCAGCCGCCCGGCGGGGGAACGGTAAGTGAGTAAGGGGGGAATTGACTGGGCGGGGGGAATTCCCAGGGCAGCTGCCGCTGCGATAGCGGCAGCGAAGGTGTGAGCAAAATGGGCGGGGAGCGGGTCAGGAAGGATGAGGTTGTGCGACTGATTTTGGTAACTGAACTTGAGCCGGAAGCCAACTCTACTGGTTTGAGTAGATAAAATCCTTAGGTCGGCACGGGGACTGTACCCAAAGGTGAGACGACGGCAGCGGAGTTTTTTTAAGAGAGGAACAAATTCGGGCTGGTCGAGGTTGACTACAGCGGTGCCGGTCGTTGGGAGGGAAGACGCGAGCTTGAATTTTTCCTGAGCAATAAGAGCTTTGATTTTGGCAGCGCGGCGGATGGAGTCGCGATCTTTAATCAGTGGGTCGAAAGCAGCCGCGTGGGTGAGACCAACGCTCAGGATAATGGCCAGATGGGGCCGTACAATAGTGAGGAGATAAGCCATGTTTTTGGGGCTAAAAGGAGAATCAATGCCCATTTCGGCGACGTAGTAGCGAAAATGTTCGTGAATCAGGAGTCGGAAAGGGGCCCAAACAGCCAGGCGAACCCAGTCTAGCAGAGAGTAGTTGCGTGGGGTTAAACCCAGGATGTTGAGGGAAAGGCCAGACTCCGAGTTGGCGTGGGCGCTATGTTTGACAATGCCGTGGGTAGCGAGGATCCGGGCGAGGGCCAGGCGAGTGCTGGTCTTGCCGGCGGTGCCGGTAATACCGACGAGGATAGCTTGAGGATTTTGTTTAAGTTTGAGCACGGCAAAAAAACGAAAGTAAGCTAGTACCAACAAATTCAGTAGTTTTCTCATGCTCTTGATTATACGGCTAGTTGCGATTAAGTTCTTGGGAAAGCTGCTCGATGCGTGCCGAGTCAGCGCTGTCTTGTTTGATTTTGGCTTGCTGCTCGTCGGTCAGCCAGGCTTTTTGCGTGACTACTCCGATTATTTCTTCGGTGAGAGCGAGGCGGCGGCGCAGAAGTGTAAGTAATTCGTTTAATTTGGCTTGGTCTAGCTGGGAATTGCCAACCGCAGCTTCCCAAGAGGGTAAAACTGTGTGTAAATTATCGCGGGCATGGCTCCAACTGGCGAGCATATCGGGGTCGTAGGTGGCTGGGATGTAACCGCCCAAATGACCAACGATTATTTGGGTTGGACAGCCACCAATCTCTTTGGCTAAACTGGCGATGCCGATATCCTGATAGTCAGGATTCTTGATCTGCGTGGCCGTACTGGGGAAGGCAAGGAGGTTTTGCCATAGTTCCTCGGCCGTAAAATGGCCGTAACTCACAAACTCGCCTAACAACACGTTGTGGTACCCTGCTTGGTCGGCGGCTTGTTTGAGGCTGAAAGGGGTATTTTTGTTTTTGAGGAGGGCTTGGCCGCGCAGAGAGGAGGACTGGGCTAGCCTAGTATTGGGGCGGAGTTTGCTGGCCAGTTGATAGAATTCGGCGGGGACCAAGGTGAGAGTACCCGAGAGTTCTGCATCGGTACTGCTATCACGCCAAAGTGGACGGTAGCGACCTTGATCGGCTAGAGGTAAAACAAAACTAATGTCTTGAACCGAGACTAGTCCCAGTCCAAAGCGCGAATCCGAAGAGACTTTGCGGTTGTCACCCAAAACGAAGTACTCGCCGGCGGGAATAATCAATTTCTCACAGTCGGGCAGGAACGTCCCGCCATAAGTTGAGCGTGGGCGATAAATATATGGTTCATCCAGAATAGAACCGTTTTTGTAGACGTACCCGTCGCGGAGTTCGATTGTGTCACCGGGGACACCGATCACCCGTTTTATAAAACCAGAACTGGCGTCTTTATTTTCTTCGTCCAAGATCTTTTTGGTTTGGTCGTTGCTAAAGGCCACCATATCGCCGGCGGCAATCGTATGCTCGAGAAATTTGCGGCCGAATAATATAACGCCAGGGGAGCGACGATACATCTGAGGTGAGGTACGATATTCGGGGATGCTGGACTTGGCCGGGTTTTCCGGTCCGCCTTCGGACTCATCCCAATACAGAGAAGGGTACATCGAACCGGTCCCCACAACTTCGACCGTCACCGGTTTGAGCCCCAAGTACTTGGATAGTTCGGAGTAGGCCGTATTACCGAGGGGGACCAATATGCCTAATAAAACGACCGAAATGGCAAAGTTAACTATTTTGTTGATTGACATAGCCTTTCCAGTTCGGGCCTGAGCGAGTCCATGAGGGGGCGGGGAAGAAAAGATTGATTTTCGGGGTTCAAGAGCTGCCGACAGGTCACAATTCCACTGTTCATGAGTTTGATTCTATCTTCGCGGCTTAAGGGATCCAAAATGGTAATGGGGTGGAGTCCGGTATGCTCAATCATATCCATGATCCCCTCCCCTTTGGGGTACCCCCAACTGGTCAAGCGGATAGACTGGCACTCGGCGTATTTAATGGCGTCGGTAGAGAACCGCGTATTTGTAACAATCCAGGGACGGGTCGAGTCACCAGGGTAGACGGAAGCAAGGTCATCGTAACGGGCTTTGATATACAGAGCCACCCGTACATCGGTCCGCTGGGCGGGGCTAGAGTGAAACTTGGCTTCGATAAAATATTTGATCCCGCCCTGTTCGGCGACCACGTCGACTTCGTGAGTAATACAACTGCCGGCAATGACTTGATTGACCACACACACATAGCCTATTTCGGATAAGAGCAACGCGACATATTTTTCAAAAGGATAGCCGGAGGGGCCTAATTGTGAGAGGGCCTCTTTAAGATTGTATTTAAAAGCTAAGTATGGCGAGCGAGAGCTGTGTAAAAAGTCTTTGATGAGAGTCAAAATTTCGGCAGTGGGGATCCCGTCGTAAAGCCGGTCACGGATAGACTGGAGCATTGCGGTTTGGAGGTCATGGGGAACGCCGATTCTGGCGGCAGCGAGGCGGATTTTTTCTTCGTTATATTCTTCGCGGCGACCATCAATTTTGGTGACAAAAGTGGTCATAACGCACCCCTAACTGTCTGGTAGACAAAGTAGGCAAAAAACCCAAAAGCCGTAAGTAGGGCCAAACGTCTGGCTAGATTGGGCCGAATTTGGACAGGCAACATACGGGTGTTCATAAACAAAATCAGTATGAATGCTACCATCATGGCGGCCGAGTTGAGAATGGCGCCCAGCGTCAGGATGGCACGCGGTTCGGTCGCGCCGGCAAACAAGAAGATCACACTAAACCCTAGTTCTGCCCACAGGACGGCGTAAAACATTTTGGAAGCATTGACCTCATCGTCCACCTGGTGGCGAAGCAGCAAGATATTTTCAGCAATCACGCGCGAGGCCGATTCGAGCACCCCCAACTGGGTAGTAAAGAGCATCAGAGCGCCGACGACGACGAACAAAGAACCTACCCAGGGAGCAGTCGCTTTACCGATCATCACACTTTCCGTAAAGAAAAAGTTGAGCCCGCCGCTAGAACTTACGCCATGAGCTGTCGCCTGTGAAAGCACTCCCAACATGAGAATGGTAAAAAGGCCTACCCCCCAAAATACCAAGAGGTGTTCGGTTGTCACTAGTCGCCACCAACGACGCCAACGCGACAGGTTAGCGGCATTGATGGCGAAAAAATGTCCATCGATGCGGTGACTATCGCTACCGGTGAGGAGGGTTTTGATGCCGACCCCGTATTTGCCCATGCCCATGCCTTTTTCTTTTATATAGTAACTTTGAGAGAGGTTGAGATTGCCTCCGCCGCCCGAGTAGGCGAATGCGCCCAAAAATGCCCCGATCATGATTCCTTCGGGCAAAAATCGATAGCCCTCACCGATTCCTACCAAGCCGGAGAGGAGCGCTGACCAGTCCGCTCCGCGAGCCAGGTAGAGAGTGAGCAATGCAACAAAAGGTACCCCGACAGAAAGCAACGTACGCTGCACGTGTTCCATAGTTTGGTAGAGAGTTTTTCCCGAGGAGATAATTAGACCAGTCAGGATAATAAGGGCGACAGCCGTCCAACGAACGGAGAGGATGGGGAAGACGTGATTTAGCATGGTGGCCGAAGCCGTGACAAAGCCGGGCAATGCCCAGGGAATCACGGTGGAAAATACAAACCAAGCTGGGATCAACTTGCCCCACCGGCGCCAACCCACAAAGACACTTTCGCCTCGGGCCAAGGTATAGCGCATGATCTCGGTATTTAAGAAATATTGAAAAGTAATGCCGACCAGCCCGCCCCAAATAATCCCGAGGCCGTACTGGGAAACAAGGTATGGCCACATGATCAGCTCGCCGCTACCAAGTGCCAAACCCAAAAGGATAAATGAGGGGCCAATACTTTGACGCAGGGTGATCGGCTCGGGGAGTTGGTCACTAACTTTGGGCATAAAACGAGTATAGCGTAGAATACGCGGCATGGATCAAATCTTGCCCATATACAAGCCGGCTGGCATCACCAGCTTTGATGTGATCCGAGCTTACAAACGAGCTGTTCATCCTGAATACAAAGTGGGACATGGCGGGACTTTGGACCCATTTGCGGATGGAGTATTGCTTTTGCTTTTGGGCAAAGCGACCAAAAAAATGGATCAGCTATCGGCCCTACCCAAGACCTATCGGGCGACGGCGGCATTGGGAGCGAGCTCAGATACGCTGGATAGGACAGGAGTGATAACAAATTCCCTGCCCGCAGATGCTGCGCATCAAGCGCTGCAGGCGGGTCAAATTAAAATAGCTGCAAGTCAATTTGTGGGGGAAATTGAACAAGCGATTCCCGACTATTCTGCGGCCAAAGTAAACGGAGTACCTAGATATAAACTGGCGCGGAAGGGACAGGCGTTGGAACAAAAAAGTAAAATGGTCACAATTTATAGTCTGGATATAGAAAAGGTAGAGATGTCATATGTCACGTTCACCGCCGAGGTCTCGAGCGGGACTTATATCCGCCAATTGTCATATGACATATTCAAATCGATAGGAGTAGAGAGCTACCTAGAATCACTCACAAGGACAGAAATAGGAGAATACAATTTGGACAAATGCTGCCAAATAAAGGACTTTAGCTGACTAAAGTGGATAGATCAGGCAGAGTAGTCAGAATAGCTTTTTCGCGGCAGAGAATTCTTATGCACGGCGGCGCAGATGGAAAATACGCCAATAGGTGTAAATAATCGGAAGCGAAATAATTTGGAAAACAAGTAGCGCTTTGGCCGGAGACCAGGTATCAGCGATCACGCCAATGATTAAGCTCATTAGCCCAAAACCCAAACTCGTCGCCAGGGAGTTGAGTGAACTCATAGTGGCGCGTTGGGAGTGGGTAAATTCGTGCTGCATCAAACTGTTTTTGGCTACCTGGCCGGCACCATAGAGAATCGACGGTGTAATAAGAATCAAGGGAGAATAAATTGAAGGGAAACCATACGCGAAGATGCCAGTAAATTTGGCATAGATGCTGCGGATTAAGAGAACTTTTTCGTGACCAAACCTTTTGATAATTTTGCCGCTGAAATAGAAGCTTACGCCGGAACCAATATTGACCAACGTACCCATTAAGCCAATTGCCCACAAGGGCCAAATACTTTGGAAAAACGCCGACCGGAATTGGTAGCCAACCTCACCCGTGGCTTCGGAAACGATATCTGACAGGCTAAGTAGTCGTAATCGTGGATTTTTGAGAAAGAGCCGGATAGCGTCTTTGGTGTGAGCATAAATATTGGTGCCGTCATCGGTGCGAGAGGTTGGTTCAACAATAAAATAACTGACAATTAGTTTGAGTGAATGTGGGATGACCGAGAGCCAAAAAAGTAAACGAAATGAGTAGGTGGCAACTATCCCGCCAATAAGGGATCCAATGGCCACGGCAAATTGTTCCATCGAGCTTATTTTGCCAAGAGTATCGTGGTATTCGGTTTCGCGGTTGGCATCGGCCAGAGTGTCATAAAGGAGGGCGTCGTTGTTGCCGCTATAAAAAGCACGCGATAACCCTTCTAGAATTGCTCCGACTACTAGCCACCCATAAGACAACCCTACTGCGTAGCAGATCACGCTAACTAAACGAGCCCAAGAACCCGCAACCATCGTAGTTTTGCGACCGACTTTGTCTGACCAGATCCCAGTAGGAACTTCGAATACGGCGCTCGCCACCATGGTTAGTCCAAGGATGGATGCGCCCAAGGTATACGAGCCAGAAACTTGGGCGAAGTAAATTATGGCGATTGGCGCGTAGAGACCAAATTCCACGAGGAAACTAAAGATTTTAAGCAGACGAATATTTTTCCGGTACATGGGGGAATTATACGCTAGAAATATTCACTACTATGATTCGAATTATGGTAGTAAAGATTGTCTATTTAGGTATTGCTTTAGCAAGTAGTAACTAGTAATTGATGGTCCGTCTTTGATGGTACCGTCTGTGATCATGGCTTCGAGCTCGCGCAAGGTCAACCATTTGAGCTGCATGGCTTTCTCGGCCACATCTAAGTCTTGATTGCCTATCACCCAACTAGTGGCCACATACACATACCCAAGTTGATTCATTGTTCCGAGTGCTGGGTAAAAGGTGGCTATTTGGATAAGATCTTGGGCGATGAGACCTGTCTCTTCTTGCAATTCGCGCTTGGCGGCTACTGTCGGAGCATCGGACTCGGCATGTCCCATGGGAAATTCCCAAGAATAAAAGTCGGCACTGGGACGATATTGGCCGACCAAGAGTGTGCGCCTACCATCCCAGGGAATTACAACCGAAAATGGCTCTTTTCGGACCATGCCGTAGGTGACGTGATCGCCGTGATCGGTGATTAGCTCGTCTTCTGTGACGGTCATATAGCGATTTTGATATTTGATAGTCGAACTGAGTGTTTTCCAAGTCATATTATTCTAATTTAACAGCTTTTATGGATAGGAATAAAGGGAATTCGGTGCGGGCGCGGTTTTCGGCGCGAGCATTTTTACCTACACTTTTCTTGTCTGACCCCCACTCTCCCAGGTCTGTCACCACCATCCCGGCGGATTTGAGCGCGGAAAAGAAATAACTAATAGGTTGGTGGTAACTCCAGGTAACTGGCGAGTTTTTGAGGCCAGGATGGGCATTTACGGGGATATTCAGAGGGGAAAGATAACGATTGATCCGGCGATATTCCAGCTTGTTGATTGTATCGGTACCCCAACTGGTTTGGCGTGGGATGCGGAAACAAGGATGGTTGAGCACAAAGGTAAAGTCGCCACCCGGCTTGAGCGCGGAGTGCACATTGGTGATGACGGCGCTACCGTCGGACATATTTTGCAGAGCGAGGATACAGACGGCATGATCGAAAGTAGAGTGACTGACCGGGAGGCTAATTGTCGCGTCGGCCACAAAGTATGAATGCTCCAATTCTGGATCCAATTTTTTGGCTGAGTTGATCAACTCGGGCGAGGAATCAATGCCGGTGTATTTGATACCCGACTGGAGAGTGCGAGCATATACTCCCTGTCCACAACCAACGTCCAGGACTGATTCTCCGGGTTGGGGATCTAATAAACTCTTCAATTTGGGCAAAATGACGTGTTGATGATAGTAGTGGCCAGACTCCCCCACTAATTGTCCGTACCACTTGGCAACCGGTGACCAGGATGTTTGCATGCGCTTATTTTAGCTCATCCTGGTGTCGCTTGTGCCTAAAGCGGATGATTTGACTCCAAGGTTTGTGCCGATCGATCACAAGTTTCCAACCCAAAAGCTCTAATCCGATCAAGGCTACCCACCAGCCAGGTAGGATCGGAAGAATGATCCCCGCTAGCCCGATGACAATCAGAATTATGCCCACAGTGGTACGGAGAGTGATCCTGGCTTTATCTTGCATCTGATCAGTTTATCATGCGATGATACTAGACACTGATATAGTGTGAGTATATAATATGTAGTGCCTGAATCCCTCTCCTGCCAAAAGGTTAGTCCGTGACATAGTTGGCCTCGTAACCAGCGGTCAGGCCTGCCCGCAATGTTTCGCATAGCGATGCAGGCGGGCGTGACACAATGTGCATAGAAGGGGTTAAAAAGCATTGTACATTTAGAGCGACTTTATGAGCCGCTCTTTTTGTACACCCCGCCTGGGACTTATTCCGTTTGTTCTTTAATCAAAAGCGAGCTGAGGGGAAAAAGGCTAACAAGTAAAAATGCCCAGGTAAGCGAATGGCTCGCGACCAATCCGACCGCTGGGTTAAGCGGGACCAAAGCCAATCGCCGCAGCATCCCAATCGAGGAAAGCACGGTTGCCCTGTGGCGTGAGTCGATGTGGGGGTGGGCAAGGCTAGAGATGTAAGTTGCCCGGGTATAACCAATGCCTCCACCAATGACTATCAGAAGGAGCAACATTGCCCAATGTTGAAATAGCGCGGCAGCAATGAAAACCAAGGTTACCAGGATGGCACTATTTCTGAGGTAACTTTTGCCAGACCCAAGCAGTTTTTCCAGGAAAGCAAAATTGGAGGAGACGGCAATCTCTGAAGCTAAAAGCAAGGCATGGGCGAGCCCAAAATAGATGATGGGGATTTGAAGCATTTCCATATATGGTTGGTAGAACCACACCACAAAGTAAGCCGCGGCCGAGACTACGACCGAGTCAAAAGCCAGCGTCCGGATGATCGGATTACTTCGCAAAGCAATAAAACCTTGTTTCAGGATATCGCGATAACGTAGTGACTCAGACTCGGAATGAGTTTTGGGTTCTGGTACCGACCAAGCAATTACACTGGCTATGAGCATGGGAACTGCAGTCAAAATTTGCGGGGCGTTGAGTCCAAGCTTGGCGGCAATCAAACTCCCCAAAGGAGCGGCAATCATCATGCCTGCCAGCATCAAAGCGTCGGCACGACCCAACACTTTTTTACTTTCCCCTTCTTTCCCCTGGCTCTTTAAAGTGTCGTAGAGAAGGGCTTGGTCGGCGCCGGAGTTGAGGGCGTATCCGACGGCAAAAAGGAACTCGGCCAAAAGAAAAATAGTGAAAGAGGGAATGCTACCGTAGACAACAGTTGCGACTGCGACAAAAATTGCCCCTATGGTGAGACTATGCTTGCGGCCGATTTTATCGGCGATGGCCCCGGTCGGAATTTCGAGGAGAAATACCCAAACGCTAAACCAGGATTGCAGCAGCTGCACTTGGAAGAGTGTAATGTGCCCCCACTCGGTAAAAAATGGCACAAGCACCGCAGAAAAGAACGCAAATTGTTTAAAGAATGAGTAGATGTAGATGCGGTTGATTGGCTCGCGCCAAAATGATCGGAGAGTCATTGGATAATTATACAGGGGGGATTGGGAGGACGTTAAATGGATCGGTTACGAATAAGTGTGCTGTACATGAGCAAGTCTTCGGCTGAGCGCTCGGCAGTGGAATCAAGTGAGGCAATGATTTGGTGTTTGAACGGTAGTTCACCCAATTCCTGGATGCGTGACTTGGCTTCTTGGGTAAAGGTAGCAGCCATGGCGGTTTGTCCCCTATGTCGACCGAGCGCTACACGTAGCAAATCCATGGAAAGGGATTGCATGACAATCACCCGAGCATCAGTCATATAGGACTCCAAAGAAGTACTTGGTCAGTTCCGCATACTTTTGACGAATTATTGGGGAGAGAATATCGTTACTCGGATTATCGTCGTTGGGGCGGATATTGATAAATGAGTTGTAGTCGATGACTTTGGAATTAACATCGATTCCCCCACCCCAAAGGTTTGATTGTTTGGAGCCAGTTTTGAGTAGAATTTCTTCGCCTTCGTAATGCCGATCCATCCCGGCCGAGCAAATCTTTTTGTCAATATCAATTACTGTTTTGATATACGTATCAAATCGCTCACGGAGTTGGGAAATTTGCTCTTTGGTATATGGCTTGCTTGTTGTGATGATCACGAGGCTATTTTAACATCCTTAGTCACGATGTTGGGGAGCGCCGATCAGACCACATTTCTTGTATTTGAGGCCACTGCCGCAGGGGCAGGGATCGTTGCGGCCGATTTTTGTTTTGGGGGATGGGGAAGAAATGATTTTCTTGGTCACGGGCGAATGATTATTCGCCCCTACTTCGTCTTTGCGAAGGATAACGGGGGCGGGTTGCTGGGGCTGGGCCACGGGGTTGAGCCGATAAATCTTCTTCACCACTTCGCTTTCGACACTACCGATCAGGCGTTCAAACATGCCATACGCTTCTTGCTGGTACTCGACTAGGGGATCGCGCTGGGCGTAGCCGCGGAGACCGATCCCGTCGCGCAAACTTTCCATATTGTCCAAATGATCCATCCATTTTTGGTCCAGAGTAGTCAAGTAGATGTACTTTTCGATCTCACGCACCATCTCGCTACCAATAGTATTCTCGCGCGAGGCATAGGTGTCGACGGCGATTTTTTGCAGTGAAGAAATTATTACGCTCGGATCCTTAGTTTTGGTTAGTTCTTTGACCAGTTGGGTTTGGGATTTATCATCAAAGGGGATGATAGTAATAAATTCTTTGACAATAGCGTCGATTTCGGTAGTGGTGAAACCCGCGGTCACGCGCGAGTTGACTAGTAGCTCTATTTCAGAATTGAGTAGGTCCATGATTCGGGGTTTGAGCTTGTCGCCCTCGGAGTTTGCTTCGGTCAATAATTTGTCGCGGAGTTGGTAGATCACGGTGCGGTGTTTGTTCATGACGTCGTCGTACTCGACCACGCGTTTGCGCATATCAAAGTAAAAGCCTTCCACTTTGACTTGGGCTTGTTCTAGTGCCTTGCTCACCATCGGATGCTCGATCGCCTCTTCCTCGGGGATTTTGAGCATAGTCATAATGTTCGCAATTTTTTCTCCACCAAAAATGCGCATCAAATCGTCTTCGAGGCTGACGTAAAAGCGGGAGCTACCGGGATCACCCTGGCGGCCGGAGCGGCCACGGAGCTGGTTATCGATCCGACGACTGTCGTGACGCTCGGTACCCAGGACATGGAGTCCACCGGCGGCTACAACGGCATCGTGTTCTTTTTGCCAGTCTTTGATATCCCGATTAGTTTTGGCACCACCCAGGACAATATCGACGCCCCGGCCGGCAATATTGGTAGCCACGGTGATACCACCCAGTTTGCCCGCGTTACTGATGATCTTGGCTTCTTCGGCGTGGTTTTTGGCGTTTAATACACTGTGGGGAAGATTTTTGCGCTTGAGGTATTTACTGATAATCTGATTGTTGTCGATACTTTTGGTACCGATTAGCACCGGGGTGCCGGCTGTGTGCAACTCTTCGACCGCTTTGACGATGGCGGCGTATTTGGCGCGAGTGTTTTTGAAAATGAGATCGGAGTGGTCGATCCGCGCGACGGGGCGATGAGTAGGGATGACCGAGACCTCAAGGTTGTAAATTTTCTTAAACTCCTCCCCTTCGGTGCTGGCCGTGCCGGTCATACCGGAGAGATGTTCGTACATACGGAAGTAGTTTTGGAGAGAGATCGTGGCGAGAGTACGTGACTCTTGTTGCACGGCCACACCCTCTTTGGCTTCGATCGCTTGGTGGAGGCCGTCGCTATAGCGCCTGCCGTACATCATCCGGCCGGTGTGCTCGTCGACAATGATCACCGTCCCATCTTTGACCACATAGTCGCGGTCACGTTCGAAAAGGGTCGCGGCCTTTAAGGCCTGTTCGACGTGGTGGACGGTCTGGTAGCTTTCTTCGTAGAGGTTTTTGACTTTGAGCCTTTGCTCGAGCCGGCGGATGCCGTAGTCGGTCAAGGTCGCGCTTTTGAGTTTTTCGTCCACGTCGTAGTCGGTATCTTTGGATAAAGTGGTGACCAGTTGGGCATACTCGGCATATTTTTCGGTACCACCTGCGTCAGGGGCGCTAATAATCAGGGGGGTGCGGGCTTCGTCGATTAAGATACTGTCCACCTCGTCCACGATCGCGTAGTAGTGGCTTCGCTGGACTTTGTCGCTCAGGCTATGTGCCATGTTGTCGCGCAGGTAGTCAAAGCCAAATTCATTGTTGGTGCCGTAAGTGATGTCGGCGGCGTAAGCTTCC
>CAZBFT010000008.1:13091-17642 GCA_964491465.1 uncultured Pseudomonadales bacterium | reverse complement strand
GCGCATGGTTGACTCTGGCGTCTACAGCGCCGAGTACGATCGGAGCGCGCACTACATCCAATGGATTTGTAATTTGCCCTGGGGAATTTATACCACCGACAAGCTCGATATCGTCCAAGCGGCCTCTTCGATGAACCAATCTCACTACGGTATGCAGGATACCAAGGATCGCATTCTCGAATTTTTGGCCACCATCAAACTGCGTCTGGATCAAGGAAGGGAAAAGACCGTACATGCTCCCGCCATTTTTCTGGTCGGCTTGGTCGGTACCGGCAAAACTACTTTTGCTTATAGTTTGGCCGAGACTTTGGGACGAAAATTTGCCCGCATCCCGTTTGGTGGCCTGGGCAGCGCCCGCGACCTCCGCGGTAAATCGCGCCTCTTTGCCGAGGCCGAACCCGGCGCTATCGTCAAAGCCATCCGTGATGCCGGAAGCTACAATCCGATCATCTTGCTCGACGAAATTGACCGGGTGGGTGCGGAGGAGCGCGCCGACATTATGGGTGTCTTAGTAGAGCTGTTAGACCCTACCCAGAACAACCGCTTTCTAGATCATTATCTCGACTATCCCCTCGATCTCTCCCAAGTCATGTTTGTAGCTACCGCCAACAATACGACCAACGTGGCTACCGCCGTGATGGATCGTCTCGAACTCATCCAAATGCCTTCTTATACTGACGAAGAAAAAGTGCATATCTCCCGCGAATTCCTCATGCCCAAAGCCCTCAAAGACGCAGGATTGTTACCCTCCCAGCTCACAATAGACGAAGCCGTGTGGCCTGTAGTTGCTCGTCCTCTTGGCTACGACGCCGGCATCCGTACCCTCCAGCGCACCATCCAGGCTCTGACCCGCCGCGTCGCCCGCGAAATCGTGGAAGGCAAGGCCCAAAGTGTCAAAGTCGATATGACCAACTACAAGCAGTACATGAAAGCGTATTAACATGCCCGAGATCGTCGAACCCGCCGCCAGTATTACTCCCGTCCCTGATCAGACTCCTCCCCCAATCCCTCTTCCCCCCGCTGTCGCTCCCCCAACTCACCACTCATTTACTTGGCTCTTTGTTTTGGCTGCCATCATTTTTGCCGGTGTATCCGGCTACCTCTTCTGGCAAAACCGCTCCCTTTCACATCAACTCGCGCTTGCTCCCAGCCCCACTCCTGCCGCCAGCACACTCCGCGGTGATCCTCCCCCCGCTGATCCCACCGCCGGCTGGCAAACTTATATTAACCCCGAATTCTCGTACAGTTTTAGCTACCCATCAACTTGGGTTGAAGATACCAGTGAGTATACGAAAGCAAATGGTAATTTAGAATTCAGTATCAGGACTGACAAAGGCGAATACATAACCGGAACCGTTTTCAACAGAATTGACAGTCATTTTACTGAACAAGCATGGAGTAAGGTCATCGAACTACAAAATAACAAATCTATTTTAATGAGATATATTACAGATATCGGAGAAGGCGGCGTAGGAGCTACTCAAGATTTGGAAATGTTTAATCAAATCCTCTCCACCTTCAAATTTACCGACACGAATAGTGAATAAACAATAATGCAAGTCAACATCGAACCCAGTTGGAAAAAAGTTCTCGAACCGGAATTCAACCAAGAATACTTTGTCAAACTGACCGATTTTGTCAAAAGTGAATATCAAACCAGCACGGTCTATCCTCCCCCCAAATTTATTTTCCGTTCCTTTGAGCTCACCCCCTTTGACCAAGTCAAAGTAGTGATATTGGGACAGGACCCTTACCACGAGCCGGGTCAGGCGAATGGCCTCTGCTTTGCCGTGAATAGTGGAGTCAGGCTCCCACCTTCTCTCCAAAATATTTACAAAGAAATCGAAGACGATACCGGCAAACCTCCCGTCAATAAGGGTGGTGACTTGGAAAACTGGGCCAAGCAAGGAGTTCTTTTGCTCAACTCCACTTTGACCGTGCGGGCCCATCAAGCCGCTTCTCACCAAAAAGCTGGGTGGGAACAGTTTACCGACGCGGTGGTCAGAGTGCTCTCGCAAAAGCGGGAAAACCTCGTCTTTATTCTTTGGGGCGCTTACGCGCAAAAGAAAGGAGCAATTGTTGATCCTGCCAAACACCTGGTTATCAAGTCCGCTCATCCTTCGCCTCTCTCGGCCTATAACGGCTTTTTTGGTAGTAAGCCCTTCACCCGTTGCGACACCTACCTCGTCATGCATGGCGAAACTCCCATTTTCTGGTAGGCTATACTGTATCTATGAATCACACTTCACCCATTAGAATCGTCCCCCTGGGCGGTATGCCCAATGTCCACGACAACATGTACGTGTACGAATCCGAGTCCGACATTTTTATCGTCGACTGCGGCATGGGCTTCCCCGACGAGGGAGTACCCGGGGTCGATTTAACTATCCCCGACATTACTTATCTCAAAGACAAGCTCAGCAAGATCCGTGGCTTTGTCGTAACCCACGGACACGAGGACCATATTGGTGGTTTCCCCTATGTCATCCCGCAGCTTGGTGGCCGGATCCCGATCTATACGAGCAAATTGACCGCTGGATTCCTCCGCGAGAAATTCCGTGAATTCGAAATTGATCCCAAGTTGATCAACATTGTCGGCGACCGCCAACCTATCCAGTTGGGTATGTTCGAAGTGAAAATGATTCCGGTCACCCACTCGGTCCCCGACACCAAACATTTGATCATCAAAACTCCATACGGCAACATCTATCACGGTTCCGACTTCAAGTTCGACTGGACACCGGTAGGGCAGGAACTCCCCGATATCCAGTCCATCACCCGCGCCGGCGCCGAAGGTGTAACATTGCTCCTCTCCGACTGTTTGCGTGGGGAGAAAGAGGGCTACTCCCTTTCGGAGGCTAGTGTCGAAGACTCGCTGGAGCGCGAATTTAAAGATGTGACCACTCGCGTGGTCCTAACTACCATGAGCAGCAACATCAGCCGTATCCAGCAAGCGCTGTGGGTGGCCAAACGCCACAATCGCAAAGTCGCCTTTGTTGGCTTTTCTATCGAGCGTAACGTCAAGGTAGCTGCCGAACTGGGCTACCTCAAAATCCCCCCTCGGCTGGTGATCGACAAGCGCAAAATCATGAGTTTGCCCAAAGAAGAGCAGTGTTTGATCATCGCGGGTTCCCAGGGCCAACTCGGTTCTTCCCTCGAAAAAATTGCCGCCGGGGATCATAAAATTATTCACCTCGATCCCGCCGACAAAGTCATTTTCTCCTCCGACCCCATCCCAGGGAACGAAGCCAATGTGTACCGCCTGGTCGATATGTTGAGTGCTTATGGCCTCCAAGTCATTTATTACGACATTGCCGACGATCTCCACGTCTCCGGACACGCCAGTAGCAAAGAATTAATGATGCTCATGGCCATGACCAAACCCAAGTATGTGCTGCCGACCGGCGGCACCTACCGCCACATGATCCAGTACGGCAAATTGGCCGCCGAAATGGGGATCCCCAAAGAGCGCGTCCTCATGCCCGAGAACCAGGTTGTGGTCATCGAACCCGACGGAACCGTACACTACGGCGAAGAGTTGGAGATCAAGACCGTCTATGTGGAGTCAGGTCAAATCAGTACTTCCACCAAACCGCTAGCCGATCGTAAACTGATGTATCAAGAAGGAGTCGTGATCGCTGTTATCACAAGTGCTCAAGGCAAGCTAGATGCTGACCTCATCCCCAAAGGGATCACGCCCTACATCGACGCCCCCACAATGAGCTCCATCAAACAACAGCTCCTCACCATGATCGACGCGCGAGACATTACCAGAGATAAGTTGTATAGTAAAGACAAGATCGCCAAAGTCGTGAGCCGTTTGTTTGTGGACAAAATCGGCAAAAATCCTTTGGTAGTCCCAATTATAATTGATAATTAAAAATATAAATCCAAATTAATTTGTGTACATTGGTGCACATTTGAGATTGGTGTACATTAACGCATATGTCTCGTCGTCGCGGAAGAAGAAAAAACCCGTTTAAGCTCAAGCTTCGCAAAGAAGTTATCTACTCTGTGGTATCCATCCTCTTTATTCTCCTTGCCATCATCATTATGCTCAGTTTTACTCGCTCCGGTGACTTGCTCTCTAGGGTTTACTTGGTTGTATACCGTGCTTTTGGCTGGACCATGCTTATTTTACCCTTCCTCTTACTTTCGGTAGGTCTCATGATGACCTCGCTCAAATGGGCGATCGCGAGCCCAAGTCTACTGCTTGGCGGAACCTTATTATTTATTGGAACCTTGGGCTTGACCGGGGCAGGGGAACTGGGTACCGTTGCTAGTAGCGCCTTGGCCGCACTCTTTACCCCCATTGGGAGCGGCATTATCTTTTTTGCCGTCATGCTCATTGGCCTCATCGTCTTGACCAATACCAGTCTCGAAGACTTCTTGCTCATGATTTCCGGATTTTTTGGCATCATTTTTGGCGCGCTCGGCTCTCTTTTTTCCGGCAAAAAGTCGACCGAAAACAAGAGTTTTGATAAAACATTAACCGCCAAAATTAACTTGCCCGATACCCCCAAAATTACTGTTCCCGACAAGGCTGAATCA
>CAZBFT010000008.1:0-13081 GCA_964491465.1 uncultured Pseudomonadales bacterium | reverse complement strand
GGGTTTGATCCGACCAACCATCAGCCCCGTAATACAACCGATACCGTGGGGTCTTAAATAGTTCGCACGTAGAATGCCGCCCGCCACCAAAACCAAACCCACCACAGCCAAAACCGACGACTTTGAATCCACCATCCACCCATCCAAAGATGGTTCGACCGAAATCTGGAAGTATCCCTCTCTCGATTTGCTGAGTCCCGAAAAAGGCGGGAAAGCCGACCGTGGTGATATCAAAGAAAACGCTCATATTATCGAATCCACCTTGGACTCTTTTGGAATCCGTGCCAAAGTCGCCGAGGTCAACGGTGGTCCGGCCATTACCCAATACGCTATCAAAATTGCCGAGGGTACCAAGCTCAGCAAAATCAAAGCCCTCCAAACTGACCTTGCCCTCGCCCTCGCGGCCCCGACCGGCCAGATCCGGATCGAAGCCCCCATTCCCGGGCGCAACTTGGTTGGTATCGAAATCCCCAACCGCTCCCCCGAATTTGTTACTCTTTACGAAATCCTCAATCACGCCGACATGAAAAAGGAAAAGTCCCGTCTGGCTGTCGGGTTGGGACTTGGTGTTTCCGGTACCCCAGCCATCGCCGACATCAAAAAAATGCCCCACATCCTGGTCGCTGGCTCGACCGGCTCCGGTAAATCCGTGTGTATCAACACCATCATCACCACTCTGCTTTTCCGCAACTCTCCCCAGGAACTCCGCTTTATCATGGTCGATCCCAAGCGGGTCGAGCTGACCGGCTATAACGGCATTCCCCATTTGCTGACGCCCGTGATTACCGACGCCGAGCGGGTGATAGCCGCCCTTCAATGGGCCACCAAAGAAATGGACAAGCGTTACAAAATGTTCGCCGAGGTGGGCGCGCGGAATATCGAAGAGTACAACGAACTCTCCGGTTTTACCGCCATGGAATACATCGTGATCGTGATCGACGAGTTGGCGGATATCATGCTGACCGCTCCCACCAAAGTCGAGGACTTGATCGTTCGCCTCGCCCAAATGGCGCGGGCTACCGGTATCCATTTGGTCATCGCTACTCAGCGTCCGTCCGTCAACGTCATTACTGGTTTGATCAAAGCCAATATCCCCACTCGCATCGCCTTTAACGTGGCTAGTATGATCGACTCTCGCGTCATCATCGACAGCCCAGGTGCCGAAAAATTGCTTGGCCGAGGCGATATGCTCTACGTTCCACCCGACCGCCCGCTCCCCACTCGCATCCAAGGAACTTTTGTCACCAACAGCGAAATTCGCAATCTTATCGAATACCTCAAATCTACTTCCAAAGAACCTGTCCAGTACGCTGCCGAAGTAACAGAGAAATATTTGTCAGGCGAGGGAGAGGCAGGCGAGGGACCAGGATCCCGCGATCCCGAATTTGACGACGCCGTCAACGTCGTGATCGCCGCGGGCCGCGCCAGTACTAGCTACTTGCAGCGCAAAATGTCCCTCGGTTACAACAAGGCCGCCCGGATCATGGATCAGCTAGAGAAAGCGGGAGTGGTGGGTCCAGCCGAAGGGGTCAAACCCCGCTCGATTTTGATTACCAGCCTCGAGGAACTTAAAGCCCGTGAAGCGAACTCTGCCCAATAAACTATGAAAACTGCCGGCGAACTCCTGCGCGAGAAGCGCCTAGTCCTCGAACTATCTCTCTCCGACGTGGCCAAAAAGATCAAAGTCAAAGAAGCCTACCTACTCGCGCTCGAAGAATCTGAATTTAGCGCGCTCCCCTCGGGAACATTTGTCAAAGGTTTCCTTAGTAGTTACGCCAAAGTCTTACACCTAAACCCCGAAACACTCCTAGCCATGTTCCGCCGCGACTTTACTCAGAACGAGAAAGGCGACATTATCCCGCGCGGGCTAGTCAATCCCGTAGTCGACAAGCGGCCGCATCTACCCATCAACCTCATCTTACTAGGAATAGCCATCTTGGCTTTCCTTGGCTTTCTGATGTTCCAATTGTTGTCGTGGTGGAGCCTCCCGCGCCTGCAGGTCATCGAGCCCAAAGACGGCGAAGTTTATGGCGAAAAAGTCACCGTGAAAGGCAAAACCGCTCCCGACGCCGCCGTCCAAATCAACGACCAAAAAGTTATCATCGGACCAGGGGGCGAATTCAGTCTCGACTTGCTTTTCCCCGCCGGCACCCACAGCGTCTTGATCCAAGCCACCAACCGCGAGGGTCGTACCCGCCTGCTCGAGCGCAGTTTCACTGTCTCAAAATAATTTTTAATTTGATACTTGGTGCTTGGAATTTCCTTTGATCATTGATATGATCAAAGGGTATGGACCTGCCTCAAATTTTATTGCTCGTTGTCATTGTTGCCGTCGCCGTGATCCTGATCGTGATCGGTGTACAGATCATTGGCATCCTCAAAGACGCCAAAGAGTCATTACGTAAAGCCGACATGATTCTGGACGACGTCGGCTTTCTCACGCGCAGCCTCACTCGCGGCAGCTCCACTCTCTCCCACATGTTCACCAGTCTCGAGTCCGGTATGCAGCTGGTGGGGATGGTAACCAAGATTCTCACCCCCAAAGCGAAGAAGAACTAAGACTTATGCCCACTACCAATTATCCTCCCCACGCCGATAGTTCCGGTTTTGTTTCCGGCCTCATGATTGGACTGGTTGCCGGCGCGGCCGGCGCCCACTTCCTGCAAAATACCGAGAAGGGCAGGGAATTGTTTGAGAAACTAAAAGAAAAAGCTGGCGACGCGCTCGAAAGCATCAAAGACAATCCAGCGTTATTAGACAAGTTGGACGACCTGCAAAGAACTATGGACCAAGCCCGCGCCGTCGTAAACAATGCGGCCAGTCACGTGGCCGACGCCACTACTCCCGTATCCGAAGCTACCAACAAGAAATCTTTCTTCCAGCGCCATGGCCTCTCCCTCGGGAAATAGTTTGCTATAATTCCTCTCATGAAATCCTCTGATATTAGAAAGAAATACTTGGAATTTTTTGCTGGTCGTGGCCACGCCGTCATTCCCGCCGCCCCCATCATCCCGCCCGACGACCCGACGACCCTTTTTACCAGTAGCGGCATGCAACAGTTAGTTCCCTATCTCAAAGGTGAGGAGCACCCCATGGGTACCAGACTTACCGATTCTCAACCCAGCTTTCGCGCCGACGACATCGAAGAAGTAGGGGACAACCGCCACACGACCATGTTCGAAATGCTTGGCAACTGGAGTCTTGGTGACTATTTCAAACAAGATCAGCTCTCGTGGGTTTGGGAATTTTTTACTCGCGAACTTAAACTAGATCCAAACAGATTGTATGTGACTGTCTTTGCAGGTGACGCCGGAGTCCCCGAAGATCAAGAAGCCATTAAAATTTGGCAAAAAATTATCGATACGAACGAACCAGCGGTATCAGGCACCGAAGGGTGGCTAGCCAAGCGTAAGATCTACGCCTACAAGAGTAATTGGTGGAGTCGAGCAGGTGGTCCCGACAAAATGCCAATTGGCGAAATTGGCGGTCCTGACTCTGAAATATTCTTTGACTTCGGAGAAAATCTCAAACTACACGAGAATTCAAAATATAAAAATGAGCTATGTCATATAAACTGCGATTGTGGTAGGTTCTTAGAAATTGGCAACTCCGTCTTTATGCAATTTGTCAAAACCGACGAAGGCATGAAGCCACTGCCAGCACAAAATGTTGATTTTGGCGGTGGTTTCGAACGTATTTCTGCGGCAGTACAGGACACTCCCGACATTTTTATGACAGATCTTTACAGTTCGATAGTTCGAACCATCGAACTATCAAGTGGCAAAAAGTACGCAGGTGAATTCCAAGCTCCTATGCGCGTGATTGCCGATCACTTGCGCGCGGCCACCTTTATGATTGCCCAGGGAATCACTCCCAGCAACAAATTACAAGGCTACATCCTTCGTCGGCTTTTGCGTCGTGCTGCTGTCCGCGGCCGCAAACTAGGCGGCGATATCCAGTACATTTTTGATCAATCCATTCCAGAGGTAGTTAAATTTTATGCCGACGCCGGATTTATTGGACACAATGACAACCAAATTCGCGCCGTTGTCGCCGAGGAGTTGGCCAAATTTACCAAAGTCCTAGATCGCGGAGCCAAAGAGATCGACAAAAGGCAGGGGCAGCTCGACGAGCAAATTGCCTTTGACCTTTTCCAAAGTTATGGTTTTCCCTTTGAAATCACCCGCGAGTTGGTAGCCGAAAAAGGGATCAACCTCGATCAACACAAGTTCGAAGTACTTTTGAATAAGCACAAAGAGGGGAGTCGCACCAGTAGCGCCGGTATGTTCAAAGGCGGCCTGGCCGACCACTCGGAAG
Source organism: uncultured Pseudomonadales bacterium (assembly GCA_964491465.1). GTDB lineage: Bacteria > Patescibacteriota > Microgenomatia > UBA1400 > UBA12108 > UBA12108. The sequence continues at coordinate 8,764 of CAZBFT010000008.1, read as the reverse complement.
TCACGACCAAATACCACACCGCGACCCATTTGCTCCACCAGGCACTCCGCGACGTGTTGGGCGACGAGGTAGCCCAGGCCGGCAGCAACATTACCAGTGAGCGCCTCCGCTTTGACTACACCTATTCGAGTAAACCTACCGCCGACCAACTGCAAAAAATCGCGGAAATCATTAACACCAAAATTAAAGAGGATCTCCCCGTCCACAAAACTATCGAAGATAAGAGCCAAGCACTCCAGTCTGGCGCCCGCGCCTTTTTCGCCGAGAAATATCCGGACAAAGTGAGTGTCTACACTATCGGGGTAGATCCTGTAAAAGATTGGTACAGCAAAGAGCTCTGTGGTGGCCCGCACGTCGAACACACTGGCCTAATCGGCCCCATCGAAATTGTCAAAGACGAAACTCTGGGCGCCGGCAAGCGCCGCCTCTACGCCAAATTAAAATAAGCTTCTCACTTGTGCTAAGCTAAGACTATGTCAGTCCCCAACATTCTGGGCAAAATTCGCGGCGCCGACAAGGAAAAGCCTCAGAACTTCCTGGCTTTGGTCGTAACCGACGAGCTCATTCAGGCCGCAGTCTGGCGTGTTGTCGGCACGAAAACCGAGATTGTTGCCCTTGGTACTCCCGTCGAGTGGGACGGCGATACCGGCACCACCAACGAGTTGGTTTCCGCCGCCGACGCCACCGTCAGTTCTGCTCTCGACGGGCTCGAAGAAGAACCTAGCGAAGTCATTATTGGCGTCGATCCCGCCTGGGTCGATCAAAAAGGCATCCTCGGCAGCAAAAAAGATCTGATTAAAGCTATTTGCAAAGAACTGGAACTCAAAGCACTGGGTTTTGTTGTGGTCACGGACAGTATCCTGCACTTTCTCAAACTTGAAGAGGGCACGCCCGCCACCTGTATCTTGATTGGTGTTTCCCGCGATAATGTTGCCGTGCTGCTGGTCCGGCTGGGGCGGATCGAAGCCACCGAACTGGTGGGCAAGAGCGACGACATAGTAGTGGATGTGGAAGAGGGAATTTCCCGTTTCCCCGCCGGCGATCACTTGCCTTCCCGCATCATTGTCCACAGTAGCCTCCAAAGCGGTGGCGACGTCGTCCAAACACTTCTCTCCGCCGACTTGGCGGAGAAATTTAAGTTCCTCCACATTCCCAAAATCGAAAGTTTGCCCCGCGATACGGCCGTTCGCTCGGTCGCCTTGGCCGGTGGCGCCGAAGTCGCCAAATCCATCGGCTTTGCTTCGCCCGAAGAAGTCCTGGCTGAACCTGATCAATCCACTGACTTGCCTCTCGAACCAACTCCTAATCCTCAAGTTGTGGAGCCTGAACACATTCCCGAGCCAGAAATCCTCACCGCCGCTGACCTTGGTTTTACCGTCGGTGCCCCCGCCAAAACCAAATCCTCCACTCCCGTTCCTGAACCTGAACTCATGCCGGTCGAAGATGATGCTGCCCTCATTCCCACAGCCAATGATCTGACAATTACAGATGTCGTCGAAGATTCTCAACCAGTTTCTCGCTCCGCGAGATCTCTCCCCAAAATCACGCTTCCCACCCTCAAATTACCCAATTTTAAACTCCCTCGCCTTCACTTCCCCCAATTTGGCCGCGTCAAAATGCCCTGGCTTTGGATTATTTTACCTCTCCTACTTGTCTTGGGTGGTCTTTACTACCTGCTTTATATCCTCCCCAAAGCTTCCGTGACCATCACCCTCGCCCCCAAACCCCTAGAAGAGACGATCGAGCTCACGCTTAAACCCGGTGCAACGGGGGTAGACACAGAAAATGCTGTTGTCCCTGCAGTTGCGACCACCAAAACAGTCAGCAGCCAAAAAACCATTCCCACTACCGGCACCAAAACGATCGGCGACAAAGCTATAGGGGAGGTCACACTTTACAACCGGACTACTCTCACCAAGACTTTTCTCAAAGGTACCACCCTCGCCGCCGGCAATCTCAAGTTTACTCTCGACGACGATGTCTCAGTAGCCAGTAAATCAGCCGGCACCGACTATGTTGATGTACCAGGGAAAGCCTCCGTAGCCGTGACTGCCTCCCAAATAGGCGAGAGTAGTAACCTGGGTTCCGGCACCGAATTTACCATCGCCTCTTTTGCCAAAGATACTTATGTCGGCAAGAATGACAACGCCCTCAAAGGTGGCACCTCCAAAGAAATTCAGGTTGTGAGTAGTGCCGACCTGACTGGTCTCACCCGTGATCTGACCAACGAACTCATAGACTCTACCCGTTCCGTTGTAGAGGGCAACGGGGAGGCCAATGATGGCTACTATGTCCTCGCCAAATCAGCCAAAGTAATAACCAGTGAATTCTCTGCCAAAGCTGGGGCAGAAGCCGACTCAGTTACTGGCAATCTCGAACTAGAATTAACCATCCTGCGCTATGGTCTAAGGGACGTCGAGAGTTTACTCAACCAAAAGCTCGACGAGGCAATTCCCCCCGGCTACACCCGCACTTCTATCCCTCCCTCTGTGATCTTGACCGATAGTGAAGAAAACGAAGATGGATCTGTCACCGCCTCGGCCGAAGTCGCAGTCTCCTTGCTCCCCTCCCTCAACACTGAAACTTTGCGCACCCAATTGCAGGGGCGTCCCACCAACCAAGCCCAAACCATTCTGCACACTCTCCCTGGTTTTGCCAGTGTGCGCACGGTCATCACCCCTCGCTGGCTTCCGCCGCGCTTGCTTTCACTCCCCCGTAACCCCAATAACATCGAAATTCACGTGATCGCGCAATGAGCTACCGCTATATCAAAGCCCCGCCTGGATACACTCTGCGCCGACGCCGTCCCGGTCAAACCGTCCTCAAAATAACCTTTTCTAGCCTACTCTTAACCCTTGGGATTACCGCCTTTACTTCTGTCGCCTATCCCATGATTGTTTATCAATATCGCTTTGCCCCCCGCTTTACCAAAACCACCTTGGAGACCCCGGTGGTATTGGGGGTCACCAATACGGTCAAAGCTAACGAAGCCCCTCCTGCTCCTGCCGTCTTACCCGAAATTGTTAATACTAGTCTCGACTACACCAATTCCAACACCTGGTTTGCTGGGAAAGCGAAATCTGCCGTCACCGACCCCATTGTTTTTAACTTCTCTATTCCCAAGCTCGGGATCAAAGATGCAACGGTAAGGAACGACCACACCGACCTCAAACAATCTCTGATTCTCTATCCTGGTACTGCCTCTCCCGGCGATTTGGGTAACGCCGTCATTTTTGGCCACTCCGTCCTGCCCCAGTTCTTTAACCCCAAAAACTACCTCACCATTTTTTCTACTCTTCATACCCTAACTCCCGGTGAAACCATTAATATCACATTTGGTCCCGCGACTTACACTTACAAGATTATCGACATGTATCAGACTCACCCTGACGACTTGTCACCCCTGGCACAGAGCTACGATAATCGCTATTTAACTTTGATCACTTGTACTCCCCCGGGGACCTATTTGCGGCGCCTCATCATCAAGGCAGTGTTAATATAAATGTCATGACAGTCTATCTAGGCATTGACTACGGGTTGGCCCACATCGGTTTGGCCGTTGCCGACGGTCCGCTGGCCACTCCCTTACCACCCCTGCCAAATGACTCCTCTCTCCTCCCCCGTCTGTCATCTCTCATCTCCGCTCACCATATTACCCACTTAGTGCTCGGTCTTCCCTCAGGACCAGTCGAAGGGGCAGTCCGGCAATTTGCCTCGCAACTCAAATCAACTTTTTCTCTCCCTGTCAGTCTGCACGACGAAACTTTGAGTAGCCATGATGCCCAAAATTTACTCCGCCGCCCTGGCGTCTCCGCTGACAAGCGCCGCCATGATCACTCTTACTCCGCCGCCCTCATTTTGGAAGATTACCTGGAATCTGTTACACTTAACAAGTCATAGCTTCTCACTGAAGGAGGACTTTATGTTAAAAAGTGTCATCGCGCCGGTCCAAGCCTGGTTGCTTTCCATGGGCCAATGCGTCGGCTGCGGCATGCCCTTGTCCAAAGGGACTAAAGTCGAGATCGACAAGGACTCTACCAAAGTTACCTGCAAATGTGGACGGATCTTTATTTATGACCAAAAGACCAAAAAATACCGCCGCGCGCTCTTTAGTGAGGTTTAGTTTACTCGCCATTGTTGTTGCCGGTGTCTACCTCTATACTCTCACCCTCCCCGTCGCCAATTCCGGCGATCTCCAAGAATTCAAGGTGTCCAAAGGTCAAAGCGTCAGAACCATTGCCGAGAATCTCCAGGACGCCGGCCTCATCCGCTCTCCCCTCTATTTCCGCCTTTTGGTGCGGACTCGCAAGCTCTCTCTGCAAGCTGGCACTTTCCGCCTCTCTCCCGCCGCTCCCCCCTCTCAAGTCGCGTTATTTCTCACCAAAGGCCTAGCCATAGACGAAAAGATCACCATCCCCGAGGGCTTTCGTGTAGAACAAATCGCCGAGACTGCAGGTATGGACGCCAAAGAGTTTCTGGCAGCTGCCAAAGGCTTAGAAGGTCAGCTTTTCCCCGACACTTACTTTGTCAAATCAGACTTGACTCCAGATCAACTAGTCCAATTGTTGCACGACAACTATCTAAAGAAAGCTTCTGCGTATGACCGTGAAACATTAATACTGGCTTCCTTAATTGAGCGTGAAACCAAAAGCGATGGAGAGAAACCAATCGTCGCGGGCATTCTGCAAAACCGGCTCCGCGCTAGCTGGCCGCTGGAACTAGACGCGACTATTCAATATATTGCCGGCAAGTCCGGTGACTGGTGGCCCAATACAACCTTGCTCGACCGTAAGCGTCCTTCCGCCTATAACACCTATCTTCACACTGGCCTGCCTCCCGCCCCAATCTGCAATCCCGGTCTGGCCAGTCTCACCGCCGCCGCTAACCCCGCTAGTACCGACTACTGGTTCTACCTCCATGACAAGTCTGGCCAGATTCACTATGCGAAAACACTTGAAGAACATAACTCTAATATCGCCAAGTACATTAACCCTTGACGTGCGGGTGTCCATGTGTTTTAATACCCTCTGCACACTTCCGGGTGGAGCTTTTTAGTGGTCGAACAACGTACCGAATCTTGCGAATTTTGTACGTCTTTTTTATTACATAAGCCTGGCATCTAAAGGATTTTCCATGTCAAAGTCGACTAGACAATACTGGGGCAAAGTTGATGTTGCCCTCCCGGCCCTCGATTTAACTTATGTTCAACGCCAGTCCTACGATCGCTTCCTGAAATCAGACATTGCTAAGTACTTACGCGAAATTAGCCCCATCACTGACTTTACCGGCAAAACCTGGGAACTCTCCTTTGTTTCCCACTATTTCGAAGAACCCAAAATCACCGCCAAAGAGGCTGTTATTAAAGGTCTAAGTTACGACATGCCCCTTCGCGTCAAAGTCCGCCTAGTCAACAAAGTAACCAATGATGAGACCGAGCAAGACGTCTTCTTGGGCGACATCCCCAAAATGACCGAGCGTGGCACCTTTATCGTCTCTGGCATTGAGCGTTGCGTCGTCAACCAATTGGTTCGTGCCCCCGGCGTCTTTTATGCAGGCAGCGTCGACGCCACCACTGGCCGCGTCCTCTACACCGCCGAGCTCCGTCCTATGCGCGGCAGCTGGCTCGAAATGACAGTCGGCAAAAATGACGTGCTAACCGCCAAAATTGACCGTCACCGCAAATTTTACGTCACCACTCTCCTGCGCGCCCTCGGCATCACCGAAGATGAAGAGATCAAAGCCCTTTTCAAAGACGCGGACAATAACCCTGATCATCAATATATCTTTGCAACCTTGGCCAAAGATCCCTGCCACACCCAAGCCGAAGCTCTTTTGGATCTCTATGACAAAATCCGGCCAGGTGAGCCCGCCGTCGTCGAAAACGCCAAAAATCTTTTCTTCCAAAGCTTCTTTGATCCCCGTCGCTACGACCTGGAAAGCGTCGGTCGTTACAAACTGAACAAGAAATTGGGTCTCGATGTCGAGAACAAGCCTGATAACCACGTGCTCCAAAAAGCCGATCTTGTCGCCATGATCAAATACTTGATTAGTCTGCAAAATGGGGTAGGCAGTGTTGATGACATTGATCACTTAAGTAACCGCCGCGTCCGCCGCGTAGGGGAACTCTTGGGCGCTACCGCCTTCCGCATCGGCCTACTTCGCCTCGAACGCAGCATCAAAGAAAAAATGTCGCTGGTCAAACCCGACGAAAGCATTACTCCTGTCCAATTGATCAACGCACGTCCGGTGATCGCCACCATTTCCGAGTTCTTCCGTCGCAATCGCCTGAGTACCATCCTCGATCAAACCAACCCGCTAGCCGAAATCGACAACCTCCGCCGTCTTTCCGTCATGGGTACCGGTGGGGTCACCCGCGAGCGCGCGAGCTTTAGCATGCGCGACATTAACGCCAGCCAATACGGCCGCATCTGCCCGGTCCGCTCCCCCGAAGGCCCCAACATTGGCTTGGTCACCTACCTCTCCCTCTACGCCAAAATCAACGAATTCGGTTTTCTCGAAACTCCATATCGTAGGGTTGTAGCCGTTAAACATGGTAGTACTACCAAAATGTGTGTCACCAACGAGACGGTCTACTTGGCTCCCGACGACGAGCAAGACTACTACATCACCCACGCCGGCGTCCCCATGAATGACAAAGGCGAGCTCATCGAACCTTGGGTACCAGCCCGGTATCGCGGCAATTTTGTCGAAGTTCCTGCTGCTCAAGTTCAGTTCATCGACGTGATTCCCCGCCAAGTAGTCGGGACTTCCGCGAGCCTCATTCCCTTTATTGCCCACGACGAGGCCAACCGCGCTCTCATGGGTACCCACATGCAGTGTCAAGCCGTACCCTTGGTACGTCCAGAGGCTCCCATCGTGGGGACCGGCATGGAAGGCACCGTTGCCGAAAGCATGAACTGGGTCATCCGCGCTCATCACAAGGGAGTTGTGTCCTATGTGGATGCCACTCGCATCGAAGTTACACTCGATAAATCCGAAGTCGAAGGGGCGAAAAAAGACTATGCCGCCAGAGGTGGCGAACAGATCCGCTACGAAAAAGGCAAAGAAATCTACTCCCTGATCAAGTTCCACCGCACCGCCGGGAGCACTTGCTACAACCAGAAGCCCAAAGTCGTCGTCGGAGATAAAGTTAAAATCGGCGATCTTCTCATTGACGGCCCAGCCGCCGACAATGGCGAGCTCGCCCTCGGCCGCAACCTTACCATTGCTTACGCTTCCTTCATGGGACTAGGGTACGAAGACGCCATTATCGTCTCTGACCGCCTCGTGAAACAGGATGTTTTAACTAGCATTCATATCAACGAATACGAAGCGCAAGTTATGGACACCAAGCTAGGCGCCGAAGAGCTGACTCGCGACATCCCCAACGTCAGTGAGCACGACCTTAGAAACTTGGGTGAGGATGGCATTGTTGTTGTCGGGGCCGAAGTATCGGGCAACGATATTTTGGTCGGAAAGATCGCCCCCAAAGGCGAAACCGAGCTGACTGCCGAAGAGCGTCTGCTTCGCGCTATCTTTGGCGAAAAAGCCCGCGAAGTGAGAGATACCTCTCTCCGTATGCCCAACGGCGAAAGTGGTACCGTCATTGACGTGGCCACGCTCGACCGCGAAGAAGGCGACGAGTTAGATGCCGGTGTCCTCAAAACCGTCAAAATCAAAGTCGCCCAAATCCGCAAAGTGACCGTCGGTGACAAACTGGCCGGTCGTCACGGAAACAAGGGCGTCATTTCTCGCATTATTCCGGTTGCGGATATGCCTTTCTTGGCCGATGGCACTCCCGTTGACATTATCATTTCGCCTCTTTCCGTCCTCGCTCGTATGAACTTGGGGCAATTACTCGAAGCCCACTTGGGTTGGGCCGCCAGCAAACTCGGTTACAAAGTCGCTCTCCCTGTTTTTGAGCCCGTGGCCGAAAGTAAAATCACCGAAGAGTTAGCCAAGGCCGGTTTGCCAGTTAGTGGCAAAACCAAACTCTACGATGGTCGAACCGGTTTACCTTTTGACAAAGACACAACCGTTGGTATCGGCTACATTCTCAAACTAATCCACATGGTGGAAGACAAGACCCACGCTCGTAGCACAGGTCCATACTCCCTAGTGACTCAGCAGCCACTGGGAGGCAAAGCCCAAATGGGCGGTCAGCGCCTTGGGGAAATGGAAGTTTGGGCGCTCGAGTCTCATCGCGCCGCGCACGTCTTACAGGAAATGCTCACCATCAAGTCCGACGACCTGGTTGGCCGCGCCAAAGCATTCGAAGCGATCGTCAAAGGCGTCGACATCCCCGAAAGTACCGTCCCCGAATCCTTCAAAGTGCTCCTAAAAGAGCTCAACTCTCTGGGCCTTGACGTCGTGCCAGTCGAACCCAAAGAAGTTTTGGTGGCCGAAGAGGATGCGGACGAAATCGAAAAAGACAAAAAAATCCTCGCCGATGACACTCCAGTCCAGGACGATCCCAGTGCCGTCGCCGATGACGCCGCTACCACAAGTGACGATGACACAACTACTACCGACGATAAAGCCGACTTAGACGAGTTGGAGGGGCCCTCTGACGAAGAACTCAAGGAGAGTGAAGTATGATGAAAAATATTCTTGATTTCAAAGGCCTCAAAATCCAGCTCGCTTCTCCCGACACCATTCGCAGTTGGTCTTTCGGTGAAGTAGTCAAACCCGAAACCATCAACTACCGCACCCTCAAACCTGAGAAAGACGGTCTTTTCTGTGAGCGCATTTTTGGCCCCACCAA
>CAZBFT010000007.1:15566-18030 GCA_964491465.1 uncultured Pseudomonadales bacterium | reverse complement strand
ATGTTTTAAAACATAGTAACGCTAAAAAGCGCGTTTCTTTTTGGCCCGTTCGGCGTAGGTGCGTTTGTAGTGAGCGCTCCAGTTGGCTCCTTTGGGAGGTAAGAGGTGGTCGAGTTTTTCGTCGAGCTTGTCAAAGAAGTCACTAACTTTTTGGATACGGAGCATCCGGTCGATGACCGCGGTGTAACCATTGCCTTTGGTTTTCAGACGCAAACTAATTTTGCTGACAGTGGCGAGGCTGACTTTGAGAGTGTTGCCGATATCCCGCTGGGCGTAGCCTTTACGGATCATGTAGGCGATGGCGAGACGTTTTCCCAACATAATTTGCTCGGTGGGGGAGAGTAAATCTTCGACAAAGGCGGAGGTGACGGAGGGAGACCCAAGCGAGGAGAGAATCGAGAGAAACATGTCAAAAATTTGACCACTGACTTTGGGTGGCAAGTAACGACGGGAAACTTGAGTCATAGATTTTTCCTTTCGATAAGTAGTGTTACTATGTTTTCCCACTTCGCTCTTCGAGCTACGAGGGACACGGTAAAACAATGTTACCATGTTCTGAAACATGGTAACAGTACTGAATGAGGCTTGTCAATATGGTGTTACTATGTTTTAAAACATGAAAACAAGAAAAATGTTGTAGCAAGAGAAAGGTTAGGTGGGGGCGACGACGGAGTCTTGGATTTGGGAGACGTAGATAGTGGCTGCCAAGTTGGTGACTACGGCCTGGGTCTCAAAGGGTACGTATTTTTGAGTGGGGTCGGTGCCTGTCGATTTGCGCACGCGGACGCGGAGGTTGTTACCGTTACTAGCTACTACCGACAGCACCAAGTCGGTACTCTGAATAGTGGTTTTGGGGCCGGAGGCGAGGGTGGTTGAGGTGCTAAGATTATAAATCTCGTAGTTGGAATTTTGGACCACATTTTGCAAAGTAATGGTTGCCAGATCAAGCGGGTATTGGTAGTCTTGGGCGGTGGTGGAGGATACGGTAGTTACATAAACACTCGTGATGGCGGTGGCGTTGGTCGTACCGGTCGTGATTTTGAGTTTTAACTTAAATCCTAGTGAGGCACTAATGCCTGTGATCCCGTTGAGCGCTGTGCCGAGGGTGGTGGAGGTGTAGCTTGCAGTGGTCATGGTCGAGTAGCCGTTGCCATCGTTTTTGTCGATTGCGTACTCATAAGTATAGTTAGTGGCCGTGCCTCCGGCCATGACGAGAGCAGAATTGGCAAAACCGGTATGACCAATGATGTATGTGGGAGTGGTAAAGGTGACTGTCTGACCAATGACCGGCATATAGAGTCCGCCGGCGGAGGTGAAGGCAGCGCCACCTCCTAAAGTTACTTGTGAGGCGGTTTCGGCAGTGGCTTCGTTCATGAGGATAGCAATGCGTCCGGCGGTAGTTGAAGTAAAGCCATCTCGCCAGTGGGTGCCGTAGACCGAAGTTTGGGCGGTCAAGGCACCCGTCCCGCCCATCCCTTTGCGCTCCATATTGACAACTGCCATGACGTCGACTGCGTCGGCGTAATCTCCCCAAACATTTTCTTCGGTGATGCCTTTGCTGGAGTTGTCGGCCGTCATGATGCCGGTCCGGGTATTACTGCAGTAAACCCGCTGAATTTTGATATCAAAACAAGCGCCACCGGTAGGAATGGTGTAAATGAGTCCGCAGCCATTGGTTGAACCCAAGTTGAGGGGGGCGGCGCGCGTGCCAATACTGCGCAATTTGATATTAGCGCACCCCGTGGTCATGGAGAGGAGCGCCGTATAGGGCTGAGTGTTAGTAACCGGGATGGTACCACCGGTAAAGGTACAGTTGATCGTGTTAGCGGAGAGGAGGTAAAAATAGGTCGCGTAGGTTGTCACGGTCGTGCCACTGACGCAATTGGCATAAATAATGTCGGTAACAGTGATGCCGTCACAGGTGGTAAAGCTCATGGGCCCCTGGATGACAGTGGGACTCGTCCAAGTACACTGTTTCAAGCGAGTACCATTGATGGCGTAGGTGGTAGCATTACCTTTAATAGTGTTAGCGCGAATGGTGTCTCTGATAAAGGTAAAGCCGGTAATGTCAGTCAAAGTATTGGTATGGGCGCCGGAGGCGGCCATGGAGACTCTCGCCCAGACGCAATCGGTAAAAGTACCGCCGGCAAAGCAGAGAGTCATGGTGAGGGGAGACATGAGGAGGGCGGTTGTGGGTTTGTTGCCGACTCCCACTTTACTCCATGTACAAGGAGTGGCACACTCAGAAAGTAAAATGCCATCGACAAAGCCGCTATTGCTGAGCTGGATAGAGTAGCCCTGGGAGAAAGATCCGTACCAAGCCATGTTACATTTGTCGATGTTGACGACCCCTCCACCCGTACAGGTAAAGTCGTAGCGGGTGGCAATCGTTGAGTTGGGGATGACGTTAGCAGTGCGGGCGGCGGTGGTACAGTTCTCGAAAAAGATATTGCCAATTACGACC
>CAZBFT010000007.1:8291-15556 GCA_964491465.1 uncultured Pseudomonadales bacterium | reverse complement strand
TACCCCAATGCCGGCACTACAACTACGACCGGCACCGACCGCAAGACCGGAAGCGGGAGTATAGCCGTTGGTGGCGGCGCCGGAATTGCCAATCCGGACGAGTCCAGTGTTGTCGATCCAGACGACTTTGCCACGGGTAGCGTCGGTGCCGGTCGTAGTTGTAGTGCCGGCATTGGGGTAAAATTCGTAGTCGGCTTGGCCGGATGTTTTTTCGATAAAGACCCCTCCAGCGTATCTTTGAAGGCCGTTGTTGGGGATCTGCAAGGTTTGGTTAGAAGTGCCGGAAGTTGTGCCAAGAGAGAACCAAGCACCTGTGACGTTAAATTCTCCCAACCGATTGGCGTTGACCGTCGCGGCTTCGTCCCCCACAATCTCGATCCAGCCGATGCGCCCGGAGTCGGAGGCTGTTGCCGTGATACCGGTTAAAGCTCCGGCGGTATAATCGCCGGCTTTTTGCTTGAGGCGGATAAAGCCGGTTGCGGGCATGGCGGCACCGGTCGCGGTTGAGGCGGCGGTAAGTGATGAGTGAACACCAATCAATTTACCAGTGCCCGTGTTTCTAGAAATGGTCGTATTCCAGGCGGGTACGTTACCTGATCCACCCGTGTAGGGGATCATCCAGATGGATGTCCCATCGATATTGACTTTGCCTCCCGTGGCGGCGGTAATGGTAATGGCGCCGAGGGTAGTACTGGTGGTTTGATTGAGTCCCACTCGACTATCTTGGTCAATGGTGAGAATAAATCCAGCCGTGGCGTAGGTATCCCCGCCGGCCTTACTGGCCAAAGCGTCAATATTGGTATCGGCAGTGAGAGAATAGGCGGTCATATTCCTTTATTGTACGACAAAGCTAGGATAAACCGGCGATGATGTCTTGAATCAAGGTCACGGTCAGAGAAAAACCTGTCGAGGTGATGGTACCGGTCGTGTTGACCGGGACATAGCGGGTGGTACCAACACTTGATTTGCGAATACGCACGATGATGGGAGTGTCGGTTGAGTAGTTGTATGCTTCGGTGGCGACGCCACTTCCATTGGTTACTTCGTTCATCAGTTGGACCATGTCGGATTCGCGGTAGATGGCGGCTCCTGCCCCGACCACAAAGTTGTTATTTTCATCTTTAACAGTGAGAGTGAGCGTAACGGCGTTGTTGACTACTGTTGTGGCGCTTGTACCGTTGCGATAAGTGGGAGTTGAGCCGCCCCCGCTAATGTTGAGGGTAACTAGCCCAGAGGAGTCGTTGTAAATGGCGGCGCCGGTCGAGCCGATGGCACCAAAACCGTTAAAGATGTTGCCATTTAAAGCGTAGGTGCCAGGAGAGGTGATGCGGATGGCGTGACCACCCCCACCCGTGAAGGTACAACTGGCGAATTGGTTGGGGGTGGCGGTAGAGACCCAGTAATTGCCGGCTGTCAGAGTAGAAACGTTGAGGGAGCAACTGGAAAGCGTAGTAGAGCTATTGACCGTGATTGAATTGTTGGTCGTGGGTGGATTGAGAATGGTACAAGAAGTGAGATTGGCGTTACTGACATCGAGGGTTTGGTAGTTGTTGAGGGTTAGTTGCGACAAAGTAATGGCTTTATTTAAGATGATGGTGCCGGCGCCAATGACTGAGAGACCCGAAAAATTGTAGGTGGCGGAGGTACTGGTACTGGCATGAAGTTGCCAGTGAAAACGAGAAACCGAAGAAATAATGGCGTTGGTGTGGATAATGGTGTCTGTCGCGCCGGCGTAGTAAGTGATGCCCGCGATATTGTCGACCGAACAGTAGTTGACCTGTTTGGCGATCTTGTCGTATTGCTTGGGAAACTCGATGGCAGAGCCGTCGAGGTTGAGGAAAGTGGGGTTGGTGCCGCCGTTGCCAAATTGGAGGGGTTGGAGGACAAGCATTTGGGAGGCTCCTTGTTGGATCACGCTCATGCGTTCGTGGCCGAGAGCGGCCGCTTCGACTACTCCCTCGACTCTGATGGGCTCGCTACTGTTGCCACCACAAATGACGGTGGTGTCGAGCGCCCAAGCCGAGCCAAACACCCAGTCAGGGACGACATTTTTCCCGGAAACGGCCAGTCCGATCGAGTAGATACTTCCCGCGTTCAGAGTCCCGGTTGATTGAATAACCCCGGTAGCGTTACTGGTATTGATAACCAGGGGGGCTCGTCCTACTCCCCAGGGGGTACCGGCTCCCGAGACGTGCCACCATTTGTAATCAACGTTGGCATTACTGCAGAGTCCGATGGCGACACCCATCGCACCAGTTAGGGCCACCGAGTCGGTGGTTTGGATATCGACCGGCAAGTAGGGAGAGCCGTGAAAAATGACGTTTTTACCAGAAACGTTGGGTTTGTTGGCAGTGGCAAAGCGCATGACGTTGCCGGCGTAGGCGCCGGACGTGGTAACGCCAGTTAAAGCGGTCATGGCGTGGTAGCTATTGAGTCCATAGTCGGCGCGAGAGTAAGTGGTACCGGCGATTGTTAAGGTTTTACCATTTAGAGTACTGCCAAAGTCGGTAGTAACGGTGTTGATGGTGGCGGCGTCGCCATTAAAGGCTGCGCCGGTGAGGGGAGTTAAATAGGTGGAAGAGTCGGCGGCGCAATAGGTGGGAATGATGGTGGCGCCGCCACTGGGCGGGGCAATCGCGATGGTGGCAAGTTTGCCGGCGACGGCGCCCATGTTGCTTAAGCCCACATTACTGGGAGTGGCGCCGGAGGTAGCCTGAAATCCCCAGCCACAGCCGTCGGAGTGAGCCGAGCCGTCTTTGCCAAACAAAAGGGTAACGGGGCCTTCGATGGCAGAGGGGACGCCGGCAGCGGATTTGGCAGAGAGATAGAGAATCAAACAATTGTTGATGTTGGTTGTGACGGTGGGAAAGGTATCTTTGGCGAGTGCGCTATTTTTACTCCCGTCGGTGCCATTAAAGGGAGTTGTCGTGTTGACGTCACGGATACTAATGATCGCGCCGTTGTAGGTTTCGGCGGCACTAGCGGTAAAGGTGACGTCGGATTCACTACTGCTGGCAATTTTGTACATCACGCAGAGTTGGGCAGTATTAGTGGCGCGGAAGCGCTCGGTCCAGCCGGTGGCACTCCAGGTAGCGGTGCCCGTGTCGGCAGTTAAGAGAGCGATCAAAAGATCATTTTGTTCGTAAGCCGGCATGGGAACTAAAATGGTAGTACCGGAGGTACTAGTGGTATAGGCTTGAGAAAAATCGCGAATGGCTGGCATGACTTATGGCTCGCTTAAAAACTTTTTACCATGATCAGACATATTCATGAGGAAAGTGACTTTTTGCACGAGGTCATTGAGGCTCAAATTGCTTTTGACGATGTAGTCACCGGCTCCCAGGGCATAGCCTTTGTCAATATCCTTGTCGGATTCGAGGTTGCTCGCGATCACGACGGGGATTTGTTTCCAGAGGGGATTGATTTTCATCTCGGATAAAATATCGAATCCATTCTTGTGGGGGAGGAGAATGTCGAGGAGGACAACCTGGGGGAGGGTTGTGCCCAATAGCTGCATGGCTGATATCCCATCTCTTGCAATTTTGACGATAAACCCTACCGAGACAAATTTGTCCCGCATGGTTTGAGCGAGGAGGGGGTCGTCTTCGATAATAAGAAGATAAGGTTTTTTGGACATATGACTATGATACCTTATTGGGGAGGGTGAGGGAAAAAGTAGTGATGATGCCTGGACGGCTAGAACAAGTAAGGGTGGCACCTAGTTTTTGGGCGATAAGATGAGCGAGGTAGAGGCCGAGTCCATTGCCGCTAGGAGAGTGGAGTTTGGCGTTGTCGGCGCGGTAAAAACGGGTGAAGAGATGGGGAAGGGCGGAAGCGGGGACACCGATGCCGTGATCGGTCACCTTGAGAACAAGACGATCCGTGAATTTTTGGAGCGTAAGTTTGACAGCCCCTCTAGGGGGTGAGTACTTAAGTGCGTTGCCAAGTAAAATGCGGCTGATTTCGCAGACGAGAGATGGGTCGGTTCTGACCTTTAAGTGAGGAGGAAATTGGGTGAGGAGGCGGAGGTGACCACGACGGGCAGTGGGTTTAAACTCGGCAGTAACTTGGGCAAGATTGTGAGTTAAATCAATAAGTTGAGGGTGGGGAGTGAGGGTGCCTGATTCAAGGCGAGAGATATTGAGCAGAGCTGATGTTAAGTGAATGAGGCGGAGAGCTGTGGTGTGAATTTTGGTAAGGACAGATCTTTGAGGACGAGTCAAACCAGAGCGTGAGTCGAGCAGTGATTCGCTTAACCAGCGGATGGCTGTCAGAGGGGAGCGGAGTTGGTGAGAGGCGAGAGAGACGAACTCGTCTTTGAGCTTGTCAATCCTCTGTAGCGATTCGATTTGTTTCACAATTAAAATTTCTCCGATTTTGAGGGCGAAAGCTGAAGAGATAGCCGTCACGATGAGGAGGGTCAAAATACTCGTGATGAGGGCACTACGAATATCGGCATAGATCACCGATTGTGGCAGGCCGGCGGCAATAAAAGTTTGCTGATCTTCTCCTAGAGAAGCAAATGCGTAGAGACGGGTGACTCCGTCGATGCCTGTTCTGACGGCTGTGCCTTGGTTATCACGAAGAATTTGTTGGATGAATGAGTCGGTAGCAAAATTTTGTCCGAGGGCAGTATTAATCTTTGGACGTCTAGCCAGAACGGACCCATCTTGGTCGAGAATATTAATGACTAGCTCAGGTGGGATGGGGAGCGAGGAGGTAAAATCGCTCACCCAGTCAAGCGAGAGTGAGGCGTAGACGATACGGGTAGTGGAAAGGGGGTAGGCAAAGTTGATGACTGCCCCACCTTCCTTGATTTGATAATAAGATCCGAGGGTAAAATTCTGATCAGCAAGAGTTTGATTTATGAGAGTGGTACTTGGAGGATTGAGGATGGCGAGCTCGTGGTCGGCTGCACAAAATACGTGGCCGGTGGAGTCGGCTAATCCAAAATTGGTGTAGCGAATGTATTCTGTGCGGAGGGAGGTGAGGAAGGCAGAACAGTTGGGAGAAGTAGGGGTGGTGATGGCCGGAGTGGCGGAGAGGGTGATTAGGAGCTGGCGCGCGCCTTCGGTTATTTGTTTGTGTTCGGCGGCAATAAGTTTGGTAATAGTCTCTAGCTCTGCGAGTTTGGCGGTTTGGGCGGCGCGGAATTGATTATAGGTGATGATGATTACGAGTAAGACGATGGGGAGGGTGCAAAGTAAAACTAAGATCAAAATTTTGAGTTTCAGGGACATGGGGATATTGTAGACGATTGCGCGAGCGAGTGATTAGAGTCCGCTATGATGGCGGATTTTGGCCAGTTTGGAGAGAGAAAAAATTGCCAAGATCAGGGTCATGATAATACCGAAGGAAAAAACTAGCAGGGGTAGTCTCTGTTCAATATCGAGGAGGCGAAAGCTGGACTTGCTTTGTACGACAATGGTCCAGGTTTGACCCTGGAGCCGGACAATTCGAGTGGTAGAGTAGCGAGGTTTGACGGGAGTATAAGCGGGATCGTTGTTATAGAGAAGTCGATCTGCTGTCGTAGCCTCTCCTTGGTAGATATGAAAATTGAGGTCAGGATAGGGATCCGCTCCGCCAAAGATTTGCTCAAAAGCAGATTCGGAACGAAAAGCGGCTCCGACTACGCCGGCGAAGGCAGTTTTGCGTTCGGGTGTGCGTTCGAGGGGGAGATTGGGCTGATAAAGGGGGAGGAGAAAGAAAAACCCTGGTTTGCCGGTTGTTTGCATGGTGACGGCTTTGGTGGTCGCGAGTTTATTCTCATCCCGAGCATAAGTGATGGCATCAAGGCGCTCGGGGAAAGTGGCAAAATCGAGACCGAGGGCGGTCTCCCTGCCTTTGAGAGGATAGCCGTAGGCAACAGGGTAGCGGACGTCGAGATTTGATTGGGGATGAAGGGCAAACTTTTGATATGCGTAGTCGTTGATTTTCTCCTGGCGTAGTTGGGCTTCAAAACTAGCAACAGCGGAAGATGAGACGGTGGGGATGTAAAAATAAGTGGAGACGCCGGATTTGTCGAGTGAAAAGAGATCGTAAGAGCTTAAATAAGCGTTGAATGATGCTTGAGTAAATTTGTTGGATGAGTTCCAGAGTCCGCGTAGACCTTCGAGAATAGTAATGTGGGTGTGGAGTTTGTTGTAGTAAGTGTTGGCGATCTGGTCGGCTTCTCGGTTGAAAAATCTTTGGAGACGGATGCTGACGGCTTGTTGGGTGATCAACCCTGCAATGATGGTAGTGCTAAGAGTGAGGAGGAGGGTGACACTGGCAATGTAGATGCTTCTTTTGCTGACTGGAGAGGATGGCAATTGAGTGTCCATGATAGCTATTAAAACACATTATCAAAATAATCGTATGAGAGGATGGCTCGACCAGTCCAATTGGTGGCGAAAAGGGAATCTCCCTTGGTGTAGCGGTAAGAGCCAGCGGCGTCTTCTTTGGTGATATACCAAGCACCAGTTTTATGTACAAACCCATAGTAAGACGTAGTGCCGGAATCGTCAATTTCGGTGATGGTATAGCCATCGGTGGGTTGGGCTTCGGCTGGGTCGATAGTAACGCCGGCACTATTTTTGACGGCCACCGTGCCAGGACCAGGGACGGAGCCAAAGAAGGCGGCGCTCGCCGACTTTTTGCCCAGGATAGCCATAAAGAAAATAGACAGGGAGGTCGAGCCGATCAGCTTGAGGAAGAGGCGGCGATTGTCGTCACTAACTCCTGGAGTAACGACTTCGCCAACGAGGGCAGGTTCAGAATTATTCTCAAGTACAGTTGTTGATGGCGTAGGGATATTGGATACGAAGATGGCAGGATCAATTAGTTTTTTACGTTTGGTTTTTTTGAGCAGTTCTTTGCCAAGATAATAACAGAGGGGTAGGAGCAGGAGAGGGAGGAGGAATTGGGAGAGAGTTTGGGCAGAAGTCAGACTGGTGCCAAAGATGAGGAGGGTGAGTGCAAGATTGTAGAGGAGCCAGATGCGTAACATAGACGTTAGATTCCAGATTCTAGATGATAGGTAAGCGCAGGATCGGTATCAGGGGTATGAACACGGGCAAGGGTGGTGAGGATAACTAAGAAGAAAAGAACAAGGGAGAGACGAAAGGTAAAAGAGGGTTGGGAGAGAAATTGGTAGAGGGAAAATCTTTGCGGTAGTTGGTAGTTAGTGGAGGGTAGTTGGTGAGCTTTACGGTAGAGTTTGAGGCTTTGCAACATGAAATAGAGCGGGAGTGGGAGAATAAGCAGGAAAGCGACTAAGGTTGTGA
>CAZBFT010000007.1:0-8281 GCA_964491465.1 uncultured Pseudomonadales bacterium | reverse complement strand
AGAGAGAGTAAGGAACAGGGAGACAAAAGTTCCGTAGTAGGAGAGACGGGCTTTGAGGCGGCGGGCTTTGAATTTTTTGATCCGGGTGGCCAGTTCTGCGGGGTTCATAATGACTGCTTGCCTCGACGGTATCCACCTTCTTGATAGGCCAGTAGCAGCATGACAGCGAGGAAGAAGAGTCGGGAAAGCGAACCAGGGAGGGATACAGTGTGAGCGATAAAGAGATCGAGTAGGATGGCGAGGAGCGCAAGTACCAGGAGGAAACGGACGAGTTTGAGGGGGAGGTGTCCCACTTCGTTCCTCGATAAACTCGGAACTTCGTTAGGGATCTCCGCTTCGCTTCGAGAGCTAATAACAGGCTCTGGTTCGGACAATTTAACACCCAAGAACTCTTCTAATGCGGATTCGGGGATGCGGAAACGGCCTTGAATGGCACTACCACGGGCCGCCTTGATCCTCCCGTCATCCAAGTATTTGTAGAGCGTATTGGTGGATACACCCACTACTTTGGCGGCTTCTTTGACGGTGTATAATTTTGGGTTGTTCATAGTTGGGCAGTACTCTAGAACTTTACAACTTTTTACTAACAGAGATCACTGTATCAATAGTACTCAGAGGTTGTCAAGCGGATATTTTTGTTTGTCTGGTTATGGGATTAATTATATCCAATTTTGAGCTAGATTGAGTATTTTTATTGTGCGTAAAATGGTGGATATATCATGATGAATAGTGGAGTGAAAGCATGACTATGTAAGATATCCAGATAGAGTGTTATGGGATAGGCGTGTTAGTTGTTCGTTATAACAGGGGAACTCTATTGACAAGGTAAGGTTTTGTGATATATTGGCGGAATTGAAAAGTTAATGAAAGGTAGGGTGGAGTCGCGATCCGCTGACACTGCAGAGCAAAATCTCTGACGGGAGTGCCCGTAAACGCACTAGAGTATGTCGGAAACGGAGTACTCGAAATAATGAGGGTTGTCTCTGTTTGTTTCGAATTCCGCCGCAAGGCGGTTTTTTGTAGGCAGAGATAACCGAAAAAGGGTGGTAAAGTCCGGAAGGGCCCCTTTTGTTCGCCAGGATTACTGGTGGGCAAGAGGGGCTTTTTGGTAGCCCACGATCCGCCGACGCTGAAGCTATGGCGGACGAGGAAGGAGGTGATGAAATATGAATGAACTGTTAAGTTACGTTGTGTCCAAAACTTATGACGTACAACCACAATGGAAGTATGAGCATGGTACAAATGTACATGTAGACGATTTAGTCACTATCTATTTGATGGTGTCTTGTGCCGGTTGTGACACTGGTTTAGTAAAGCTGAAAGACGGGCCTTTTCATGGTGAAGATTGGCAAATGTCACAGTGGTCGGGGCTAGAGCAGGGAAGTGTCTTTGATGTAGTTTTTTGCTACAAGTGCAAGGAGGTATTGGACCGATGTGCACAAGATGACGAATTGGAAGACTTAGCGAAGCAATGGGGAGTTTCGGTTGCGGGGGTAAAAGCGATTAGGACAAGTCACGGAGGAGGCAGTAGTTCTAGCAAAGCAGATACTCCAACGTATGACTCACATCATCGAGGAAGAAAAGGTTATTAGTTAGGTGTGAGCAAGGAGGAGGGGGACGCCCCGTACTCCTTGAATAAATATAAGGTAAAATGAAAGGAAATATGACAGCACCTATTAAACCTAGAATCACTCCAAAACAAATCGTTTATGCGTTTATCGATAGCCAGAATCTGAATCTGGGGGTGCGTAGCCAAGGTTGGAAATTAGATTTCGGCAAATTCCGGCAATACTTGCATGACAAATATGGGGTAGAAAGGCCGTTTTTGTTTATCGGTTATAAAGCGGGGAATGAAATGTTGTATGCTCAGCTGCAAAAGATGGGTTATTTGTTAATACTTAAACCAACACTGGAACTAAAAGATGGTAACGTGAAGGGGAATGTGGACGCCGAACTGGTCTTGCACGCCATGATCCAATACAAAAAATACGATAAAGCAATCATTGTTTCTGGAGATGGGGACTTTTACTGTTTGGTTGAGTATTTGGAGGACAAAGGAAAGCTTTTGTATGTGATGGCTCCGAACAAACATTACTCGAGTTTGCTACGTAAATACTCGAGTTATGTGGTGAGAGTGGATTGGTTAAGAAATAGCTTGGAATATAAAAAGACTGGCATCAGCGGTCAGTCGAAAAAGACTTTAGGCCTATCCAGTCATCGTGATACTGCCAGTATAACAAAAAAGAGGAGAAAATCAAGATGACAGGGAACATGCTAAATAAAGTAAATGAAGTAATAAAAAGGGCTCTCCTTCGTGGGGTGCAGCTGCTGGGGTTGGAAGCACAAGATTTTACGGTTGAGCATCCGCGTGACGAAAAGCACGGAGATTACAGCACTAATATTGCGTTGGTGGTGGCAAAAGGAGTGGGGAAGAACCCACGGGAACTGGCGGGAAAATTAGTGACTTATTTACAGTCTGATATAGAAATGAATAGATTGATGGATAGGGTTGAAGTCGCAGGATCCGGCTTTATCAATTTTTACTTGAAGCCGGATGTATTGGTAGAGCGTATCCAACAAATAGTGACAGATGAATGGGAAAAGCCGCTAAAGGGTAAAAAAATCTCGGTAGAGTATACCGACCCCAACCCGTTTAAGGAGTTCCATTTGGGCCACCTATATTCTAACTTAATCGGAGAGTCGATCGCGAAAATCTATGAAGCCAATGGGGCTACCGTGTGGCGGGGAGACTTTTACGGTGACGTGGGGATGCACATCGCCAAAAGTGTGTGGGGAATGATGCAAAAAATGGAACAGGAGAGGATAAAACTGAGTGATCTCGAGACAAAATCGATCAAAGAAAGACAACAATACATGGGTCAAGGATATGCGGCAGGGGTGGTCAAATTTGAAGAGGATGAACAGATCAAAGAAGAAATCAAGGATATCAATTACATGGTATATGTGGCGAGTCAGGAGGTGTTGGTACAAGAGCGGGGATGGAAGCCGCTAGTTGACTACAAACAATATATCGTGGGTCACGAAGACAAATATCCGAAAGTGAGAGAGGTATACCAGGCTGGACTAAAATGGAGCTTGGAATACTTTGAAACTTACTACGCACGGTTGGGTACCAAATTTGATGGGTATTATCCCGAGAGTTGGGTGGGGGAGGTGGGACTGCAGATAGTAGCAGAGGGGCTAAAAAAAGGAGTGTTGGAGCTAGGGGATGAGGGGGCGGTGGTATACCGCGGAGAGCAAGACGGACTACATACACGCGTCTTCCGTAATAAATTAGGGTTGCCCACCTACGAGGCCAAGGATTTGGGGTTGGTCAAGGCCAAGTACTCACAGTTCCCGTTTGACTACTCATTGAATATTTTTGGGAAAGAAATTGATGAGTACTACAAGGTAGTCAAAAAGGTACTCGAGAAAATTGAGCCTGAGCTAGGGAGCAAACAAGAACATTTGGCACATGGGATGGTAAATCTGCCTACCGGCAAGATGAGTAGCCGGAAGGGAAACGTAATCACAGTCGAGTGGCTACTGAATGAGGCGCGGGATCAGGCTTATAAGTTGATCAAAAGTGACAAGATGAGTGAAGAGAAAAAGCGAGAAGTAGCGGAGCAAGTGGGGCAGGGAGCGGTAAAGTACGCGCTGCTCAAGAGCAATGTGGGGGAAAACGTGACTTTTGACTTTGGGCAGTCGGTATCATTTAACGGGACGAGCGGGCCGTATATCCAGTACACATATGCTCGGGCAAAAAGTGTGTTGCGGAAGGCAGGAGCCGAGCCTGCGAGGATGATCCTCGCAGGGGGTGGAGAGTACAAGGAGATACTGGCTGTTTTGGCTCGGTACGATGAAATTGTGATCCAAGCCGGTCAGGAGAAAGCGCCCAATGTGGTAGCGATGTATTTGTATGAGCTGGCACAGAGGTTTAACACTTTTTACAACGGAACCAAAATAGCCGGTGATGCGAATAGATTATGGCTCACCCAGGCGACGGCACGGGTACTAGCGAGTGGGCTTGCGCTACTAGGGATCAGCGCGCCAAATGAAATGTGAGGAGACCCGCCTGCAACGCTTGTGGGTAGCACTGCGGGCAGGTGTAGTTATTTCGCGTACTCTTGCTGGATTCGGTCGTGTAGGATGGTTTTGATGAGTGACTGGTAGGGGACATCCCGCTTGTTTGCCATGATTTTGATATCGTAGATCATGCTTTCGGTTAGGCGGATGGTGATCGGTCGGGTCGAGAGTTTGAGTTTGGAAAAATCCATCTGAATCTTTTTAAACTGATCAGCATAATCAGTGAAATCATGAGTTGCCCAGAATTCTCTTTCTTCATCTTCGCTTTTGAACTTGGGGAGGTTATTTTTTATTTTCTTCATACAATCTCCTTTCTTTTTTACTTTGATCTCTGGCCGAGATAATTCTGACTTTATGGACTCTAATGGTAAAGGTAATAAATAAGTATCTGTTTTTGTCTGTTATGCTCAGTAGGGTATACCTAGATTCGGATAGAGAATGGATAATGTCTTACCCAATTTTTGTCCTGATTGTATTGATCCCAATCAAATTCGAATGGCTGAGGGATAGTGATTCTGGGCATTTATGTACATGATAGTACAATACAAAAATAGTGTCAAGACACATTATACTTGCTGGCATCATCTGGGAAAATTTGATCGGCAGAGGTGCCGACGCGGGCGAAGAGGGTGGGAACAGGATCCGGGAATAAGCGGTCGACTTGTCCAGGCTCGCGTACATTTTGTTGGCGGAAAAGCCTGAGCCGGTGGGCTAGCTCGGAAGTAATACCTACGCCTGCGCCAATCCCACCTAGACGAGCTAAGTTGTCTTGGATAAATTGGTTGTTATCGGTAAAACCTTCTATCACACATACGCCCGCAACCAAGAGTGCAATTACTCCAATTTGGAGATGCCGATAATAGTCATCCAGGTGACTTTCTGGGCTTGAGTGTGGATGGTTGTATTGGAGGATTTTGACCAAGGTGGTGAGGACGATGGATGCGGCGGCGGCAAAAATGACATTCCCGGTAGATTCGGTCAAAGAGTGACCTAGCATGTCATCTACCAATTGGCGTCTGGCGGGATCCGACTGGCCTTGATCCCAGGGGACGAATGCGTCTACAGCGGAAAAGAAAGCGAGCGTGGCTGTGGCCGGAATTAATAGCCCGTTGTTGACTCGATTACTGCGATTGCGTCGCGAAAGTGGCGGTAATTGTTCTACCATGACTTGATTGTGTCAGGGGTGTCAAGACGGGTAGAAGAAAATGGACAGATAGCATTTAATCTCGATTTTGTCTATGCTAGGCTCTGATGTCCTCCGCAGCCTTTCTAATTCGAGCTTTTTCATCTTTGCCTAACAATTCTGCTGGTCGATCACCACTTTGATGAGATGTCATTACGTCAATAAAACTTGCAGGACTCAAGTGGTTGCCATTATTCGTTGTTGCTCTTAATTTTTCAGTATATTCTTCTGGAGAAATCCTGTTATATTTTGACTTTTTTTGCCGAACAAGCCAGCTAATATTTCAAAGACCATATATTTGATTATGCACGATTTTTAAATTTTATGAAAATCAGTCACTATTTACATGGAAACCCCGTAAGTGCGACATGTCAAATTGGTAAGTCTACTACGATTGCAGGTGGGGTTGTATTAACGAAAGTAAAGCTTGTTGGCCGGCTGGTTCAAGCAAGTTGTATTTTTCGGAATCGAAAGGGAGATAGGTGACGTGTGGCTGGTTGGCTAGGGATATAGCGGTTATAATCTGTGATTATTGCGAAAGGCAAGTCGGTCTTTGAGGAGATTTTCGCGGAAGCCGCCGTTTTTGACAAAATCTTCTCGTAGCCAACGGAGTTTTTGGTCTAGGAGGCGGTTGGTTTGGTTGATCAAAGTAATCATAGCATTGCAGGCGGATTCGGGAGAAGAGATATAACGGCTATAATTATTATAACTTTTATAATTGTTATAGGCGATCCTGCGGATCTCCAAAGAACTGGGATCGGCAATTGTCCAGATCGACAATTTGTGTTGGCGGAGAAAGTCTTGGTAATCGCAAAGCAACTCTTCGAGTGAGCCGCGGGCGACGCCCAAAAGTTTGAGTTTGCCCTCGGCGCTTTTTTGGAGATAGCCTTCAGCTATGTTTTGTTTGCCGCTTCTGGCTGCTTGGACCATTTGGTCGTTAGTGCGGGATTTGTAGTCGAGGTATTTTTTGCAAAATTCGACAGTAAAGTCGTAAATGATTTCGGATTGTTGGTAGAACGAGAGGGAGCGGTAACCTTGATTTGGGTTCATATAGTTTTATAACTGTTATAAAAATTATAATAGTTATAAATGATATATTAAAGCCATGAAGAACATGCTGGCGACGGTGATTTCGAGAATACTCGACCCGGTGTGGGAGATACCGCTGGCGATTGTGCTGGCAGTAGTTTTTGCCATGAGCGAGGGGTTGCGGTGGCGGTTTTTGGGACTACTATTATTTATCGACGCCTTTGTGCCGATGATCTTCTTTTTTACAATGCTTTACCACAAGCAGTTGAGTAATTGGGACATGGATAAGCGAAGGCAGCGCGTGCCGATCTATATTTTTACGATGTTATGCCACCTGGGTGGGCTGTGGTTGGCACACGAAGCAGGAAAAGGTGACCTATTTAACGTTTTACTCGTTTTTTATCTTACGGGACTGATCTTTGCAGGACTCACAGTGATTTGGAAAATCAGTATCCACGCGGGGGTAAATGCAGTACTGATCACCGCGATCAACTTCTTCTTTGGCTGGCAGTACTGGTGGTTATATAGCTTGCTAGCGCTAGTTATGTGGGCGCGGGTGTACCAGAAACACCATACGTGGGGACAAGTGGTGGCGGGAGCATTGCTCGGTGGGGGGATGGTGGGGATTGGGCTTGGGATGATGTAAAATATAGGGGAATTCATTACAATATGGGCCGTTAGCTTATCTGGTAGAGCACCGCATTCGCATTGCGGATAGAGCGGTTCGACCCCGCTACGGTCCACCAATTGAGTACTTGTATTTGCGTTTCAACTTGTTAGCATGGAACTAATACTAAATCGTCCGCCGAAGACGCGGGAGGGGGCAGCATGAACGAATATTTGGCTAAACTGGATACGAATCTCGAGGAATATTTGGTCAAAAAAGCCCCTAAATTGCCCTCCAATGTTCAAGAGGCGTTGGTTAAATTTGCACCGTGGCTTGCAGTACTGGGAGTAGTTTTTGGCTTACCGGCAATTTTGGCTGTACTTGGACTCGGGGCATTTATGACTCCGTTTGTGTGGCTCTCCGGCAGCCGGACCGGGTTTTACTGGGTGTGGTGGGTCATTATGATCATTCAAGTAGGACTGGAAGCGATGGCGATCAAGCCATTGTTTGCCAAATCTAAGCAAGGCTGGACCTACATGTTTTATGCCCAACTGTTGTCGGTTGTCACCAGCTTGTCGAGCATGTCGGTGGGGAGCTTGCTTTTTACCGTCGTCGGATTTTACCTGCTTTACCAAGTCAAGTCAGAGTATAAATAGTTAGCGGTAAGTGACAATTAGTTCGGGGGGATGTTTGCTTTCCTTGGTGTGGAACTCGAGCGCGTCGCTACTACTATTATCGAGGGCGATGGAGAAGCGAGAACCGGGATAACGACCCAGGGCGTAAGTAAGGTTGGTTTCGATCCAGTCTCCATATTTGCCGCCGTGGAACGATCCCAAGAGGTCTTCTATTTGTGGTCGCGTGGTATAGGTGAGTTGCATTTCGTCCCAGTGGGAGAGAGGGACGTGGTAGATGTTTTGGGTACTGGAAGCGGGAGAGCGATTGTTGACGTGGAGCCGGAGGGTGGCAGAGTCGATCGTGCGGTTGACTAGCGCGCTAGTGTCAAAAGTGAGGTATCCCCAAATGTCGGGAGACTTGTCGAGCGTGATGTAGGGGGAAAATCCATAATTTTTCTTGGGATAAGTGGAGCGGACGCGGGTGTCGGCGACGGGGCGAAGGGTGAGCTGATTGGGGCTGGTCGGTGGAGTGGAGGGGAGGGGAGTTGGGCTACTAGCCGGCTTTGCGGACGTAGTGGGAGAGGGGGAAGCGGGGTCAAAAATGAGATCTCGGGGGGTAAAGTTAACTTCAAAGGGGATGGCGCCGGTGTCGACCAAATCGGCTTCGAGATTGGTAAATCCCAGTCTTGTATTTGGATTGGTTGAGTTGACTGTGGCGAAGCGGAGCGAGGCGAGGAGGAAAGTGCCTGAGGGGGCGGTAGA
>CAZBFT010000006.1:15502-18376 GCA_964491465.1 uncultured Pseudomonadales bacterium | reverse complement strand
GATGGCTGCACTTAAAAGTTTTACTTGAGAGTGCAATATGTATGTGACTCGTACATCTGGTCATCAGTATAACCGAAAATTTGTTATGATCATAGCTATGAACCGCCGTTGGTTCGTTATCGTTCTCCTGATTTTGCTCGCTCTATTGGGCTGGCGAAAGTATGGCTACCTCCTCCAAAGCGCCCAAAACCTGGCTCCCCGTACTTCCTCGCTGCCCGACGCCAGTCTAGCTCCAGCCACGGTGTCGACTGATAGCGAGCTTGGCTATGTACACCTGCCTCCCGGCTTTCACCTCAGCTACTTTGCCAAGGGCGTCCCCGGCGCTCGCTCACTCACTGTGGGCGCTGAAGGCACAGTGTATGTCGGCACCCGCAACCAGGGTGTCGTTTATGCTCTCCCCGACGCCGATCACGACGGCCGGGCCGACTCGCGCTATATCGTTGCCTCTAAACTCAATAGCCCCAACGGTGTCGCCTACACTAACGGTGATCTTTACGTAGCTGAGATCTCCCGGATCATCAAATTCCCAGACATTGCTCACTCCTACGCCCAAAAACCACCATTTTCTATCGTTTATGATCAGCTTCCCAAAGATACTCACCACGGCTGGAAATATCTCGCAGTCGGCCCGGATAATCGTCTCTATGTCCCCATCGGCGCACCCTGCAACGCTTGCGAGCGCGCTGACCCATACGCTGCCTTGGCCCGCCTTGACCTCGACGGCTCCAATTTTGCCGTGATCGCGCGTGGCATCCGCAACACGGTAGGGTTTGCCTGGAATCCGGCAGACGACTCTCTTTGGTTTACCGACAATGGTCGGGATAACTTGGGCGACGATGTGCCAGGCGACGAACTCAACCGCTTGTCACCGAAAGGGGCCAATTTTGGTTTTCCCTACTGCCACGCCGGGACTATTCTTGATCCCCAGTTTGGCCAAGGCAAAGACTGTACCGACTACGTGTCACCCGCCCAAGTCTTGGGTCCGCATGTTGCGGCTCTCGGCATGAAATTTTACCAGGGCAGCATGTTCCCCCCAGAGTATCGGGGCAAAGTCTTTATCGCCGAGCATGGCAGCTGGAATCGCCAAACTCCCATCGGCTACCGCGTGAGCACCGTAGATATCAATGGTGACTCAGCCAGTAATTACCAAACTTTTGCCGACGGCTGGCTGGGTGCAAACGGGAAAGCCAGTGGCCGTCCAGTCGACGTCCTGGAACTCCCCGACGGTTCTCTCCTCATCTCCGACGACTTCGCTGGCGCGGTCTACCGCATCACCCATGACTAATCTTAACTACCGGGGAATTCCCATCCTCGGTCGTAAGCACGTTTTGTTCTTTCCTCAGCCAACCCAGACAGCTGCGCCGCCCATATTAATTTTTGCTCATCCGAGGCTCCATTGTGTAGTAACCCCCAATGGGCGCCTTTTTGGCAAACCGTAATCAGGTTTTCTGGTATATCTTCTTTGCCATTGATATGGTGTATAGATAATTTACCGGTACAACTATGCTCTCCAGGAAATCTACATACATGCCCATCACGATCAATAATCGCTTTTACCTGATTTAGGGCAATTAATAGTAGTGGAATCGATAAACCAAACTCTAAACCGCCAAACGTCTCTATTATGTTACTCCTTAGTTTGGCAGGTACTTCGATAATCTTATCTTAAAAAATTAGCCTAAGTCTACACTCAACTAAATGTAAAGCTGTTAGAACGCGCTCTCTTTACGTATCCCAGACTTGAGAATTTGGAATGACAAGATATAGCAAACCATTGTCACAGCTGCTGCCGCCAGGAATGGGTATCTGACCGCGATTGTTGCCACCGCCCCGCCAGTGATTGGTCCCAAAATCTGCCCAATACTCCCGTACGCCACATTTAGCCCCATGATCGAGCCCTGCGACTTCTCGTCCGTTTCGCGCGACAAAATTGCATTAATCAGTGGTTGCACGTGCCCATTCGCTACCGATAGCAGGGCCATCGCTACAATAAACATGAGGTATGACTGGGAAAAGAAAGCGAGTACAAATGCTATCGCCACCCCCAAATTGGCCCAGGTAAAGGTCCGCTTGAGCCCAAACCTTTTGGTTATTCTGGGGACAATTAATGTTTGGGTAATCAGTCCTACAATCCCGAGGGCCACAAAGATCATCGCAATGTGTTCCACATTTAGGTACAGCACCTTGACTGAAAAAGGCTGAAACGCGTAAATAAACAAGGAAAATGCAAAAAATGACAAGAAACTTATGACAAAAGTTGTCCCTACATTCGGGTCAAAAAGGGTATGCCACATTTTCGGCAAATCAATCAGTTTGCCTCTCTTTACTTCTCCGATGTGTTTGTTCGTCTCGGGCAGTAGCCAGGCTGTTAAAACTACGGCCGCTAGCGCAATCGCTCCGGCAATCCAAAAGGGTGTGGCCGGAGAGTAACCTGAGGTAAGGGCCGAAATCATGGGGCCAAAAATAAACCCAAAACTAAAGCTGGCCCCAATCATCCCAAAACCTTTGGCTCGATCCTCCGCGACCGTCGAATCCGAAATCACGGCCTGAGCTACCGGCAGGTTCCCGGCCGTGATCCCGTCCAGCATCCGCGCTATAAATAGCCACACAACGCTATTAGCGATGGCCATCAACCCAAATGATAGGACCGTCCCCGCCAGCGAGATTAGTAGTAGGGGTTTGCGCCCGTATTTGTCCGATAACCGGCCGATAATTGGCGTGGAAATAAACTGGCAAATCGAGAATGAAGCAAATAAAAGTCCGTTTCCAAAATCCGACAATCCAAACCGCTGGGTATAACTGTACAGGATGGGGAAAATGATTCCATATCCCAGCGCATTCACGACCGCCACCATCCCAATGACGACCAAATTA
>CAZBFT010000006.1:11576-15492 GCA_964491465.1 uncultured Pseudomonadales bacterium | reverse complement strand
ACCACACCTTGCGGTATACTACTAGTATGAGTAGCACTGTTACCTGTCCCTCTTGCGGCCACCAGTTTAGCCCCGATGATCTTTTGACCCACGAAATCGAAATTGCTCTCCGCCCCAAACTAGAAAAAGAATTGTTAGCCAAGGCAAAAGAAACTGCCAGTAAAGAACTAGCCGATCGTGACGCCCAAATCAAGGAGTTGCAGCTCAAAGCCAAAGCCGCGGCCGAGGCAGAACTTCTTCTCCTCAAAGAAAAGAGGGCGCTCCGTGACGCCCAGGACAACTTCCAGCTGGAAAAAGAGCGGGCACTCAACGAGGAACGCGACAAAATCAGGGCCGAGACGACCAAGACCATTTTGGAAAAAGAAAAATACAAAATCGACGAATACGAAAAAAAGCTCCGTGACATGCAAAAAGCGGTCGAAGAGGCCCAGCGTAAAGGCGCCCAGGGTAGCCAGCAATTGCAGGGCGAGGTACAGGAGCTGGATCTCGAAGCCACACTTCGCCGCCTCTATCCCTACGACGTCATCGAAGAAGTGAAAAAAGGCGAAAATGGCGCCGATATCCGCCAAACGGTGAAAACCGACAAAGGCACAGTCTGCGGCAAAATTCTTTGGGAAAGTAAACGCACCAAAGCTTGGTCTGATAGCTGGGTGAGCAAACTCAAAGAAGATATGCGGCGCGACCAAGCCCACCTCTGTGCCATCATTACCGAGGTTATGCCGTCGGATATGACCGAGTCTATCGGCAGCCGCCACAGTGTCTGGGTCTTGACCCGCACCTCCCTCGCTCCGCTTTCGGCACTGCTACGAAAAAACCTGATTGATGTGGCACGCGAAAAACACGTGGCTGCGCACAAACAAACCACCGCTGAAAGTTTGTACGACTACGTGACCAGTCCGGCTTTTACCCAAAATGTGGAGCGGGTCATCGGCGTATATCTCGAAATGAAAGCCCAAATAGCCAAAGAGGCGGCCAGCGCCGAGCGCGGCTTTAAGCAGCGCCACATGCAGGTAGACTTGCTTCTCTCTGGCATGAGCGGGATCTACGGCGAGATGCAGGGGATCGCCGGCTCCTCACTCCCCCCGTTATCCCTGCTCGAAACGGGTCAATAATTTATGAAAATCGCCGTCATCATCCTCCACTTTGGGAAAAGCAGTACCACCAAACATTGCCTCACGGAACTTGCCCAGAAGATTGGCAACAACTCTGTCATTTTGGTGAACAATACACCCGAGGATATCACCCCACTTACGCGGATTATCCCCTCTACCCAGCTCGTCGATAATCGGGTGAATACCGGCTTTGCCAAGGGTGTCAATCAGGGGATCATGCTCGCCTTGGCGGACCCAAGTGTCGAGGCAGTATTTCTGATGAACAACGACCTGGAAATTAGTAGCGGCAACTTTACACAACTGGCACTCACTTTTTCCAAAATCAAGTCGGCCGGGATCGTCAGCCCCATCCTCCATCATACCGGTGGGTACGACTGGGGCGGCAAGTTTAATCGCTGGACCGGGATGATCAAACACAAAAACTGGCCCAACAAACCCAAAACAGTCCAGTCCGTCTCTCACGTAGCCGGGGCCGCCATGCTGATCAAGCGCGAGGTCATTGACCGCATTGGCATGCTGGATGAACGCTTTTTCTTATATTTTGAAGATCTCGATTTTTGCCTCCGAGCCATTAATGTGAGCTATACCATCCACATCAATCCCGACGTGGTGGCCGAGCACGAGGTTTCGGCCAGCTCTGCCCCCCTCAAACGCACACTTTACCAGTGGCAGTCGCACCTCAAATTTGTTGGCAAGTACTTCTTCACTCTCACTTACCCCACGGCCATTCTCTATGATCTCGTTTTTTATCCTCTGGTCATTCTCAAAATATCGCTTAAATCTATCTTCTCGCTTAATACATGATACCTAAAAACCTCACCATCCTCACTCTCAACACTCCGGACATTACCGATTTTGCCGCCGCCCGCAACAATGCCCTCTCCCAAGCCAAGACCCCGTGGGTATTATTCCTCGACACCGATGAGGTAGTCTCGCCTGCGCTCGAGTCAGAAATTTATCAAATCTGTAATCTAAAATCTAACATCTATTCTGCCTACTCTATCCCTCGGCTAGACACTTTCCTGGGCCGCACACTTTGCCATGGTGAGACCGGCGATGCCCGGTTTATCCGTTTGGCCCGTCGCGACTTTGGTCACTGGGTTCGCCCCGTGCACGAAGTCTGGCAGCCTGCCCGCAATGCTACGCCCGCCTACAACGTTTCACGTAGTGATACGGGCAGGCATAGCGTTGCAGGCGGGGGAGAGGGTAGGGTAGGGGAGTTAAAAAATCCGCTTCTGCACTATCCGCATCCTACCCTCTCCGCTTTCCTCACCAAAATCGATCATTACTCTACCCTCGAAGCCACCTATCGTTATCGCAATAACAGACGTAGCTCCCTCGTGCATATTTTGATTTATCCGCTGGCCAAGTTTAAATATAACTATGTTTGGAAACTGGGTTTTCTCGACGGCGTCCCCGGCCTTATCCACGCTCTGATGATGTCTTTCCACTCTTACCTGACCTGGACCAAGCTGTTTTTGCTATGGCACAAAAAATAACCCGCTGGCTCTTGTTCAGCCTCATTCTTACCTTGGGTTTTGGCCAATTACTGCGCTTTAATTGGTATGGCGTGCCCTTATATCTCCACGATATTTTAGTCCTCGCTATTTTGGTCCTACACGGTCGCTCCTTGAAGGTTGTCCAGGTTCCACTCGGACTCAAGATCTTTCTGGCAGGGCTGGCTCTTGGTTGGCTCAGCGCACTACTCCATTACCCCCTGACTCAATTACTTGTTCCTAGCCTCTACACCCTCCGCCTGCTGTCCTATCTGACTCTTTATTTCTCTCTCCGCACGCAGCATGTCAAACTACCCCAAAGGATCTTTCTCCTTTCCGGCCTGACCACCCTCATCATTGGCCTGCTCCAATATTTTTACTTGCCCGATATGCGTGTGTTCCAGTACTTGGGCTGGGATGACCACCTAAATCGTCTTACCCTCCCCCACTTCGATCCCACCTTTACCGCCTCCATGTTGTCTCTTGCCGTTCTTTCCACTCCTTTTACCTTGTACCTTGCCCCTTTTATCTTGGGCATTCTCCTCACCTACTCCCGCTCTGTCTGGCTCTCACTTGTCCTCACGGCTTTTATCACCCTCAAGTCCAAAAAAATTCTTCTGATATCAGGAACCTTACTCCTATTATCTGTTTTTGCCCTTCCGCAAAAATTTGGCGAAGGTACCAATCTTTTGCGTTCTTACAGTATCTCCTCTCGGCTGCAAGCCGACCTGTCCAGCGTGCGGCAATATCAGTGGGGCATGCTGATCGGCCGCGGTCTCAACACTTTGCCTCTGAACGATGCTGGTTCTCGTTACCCCGATCATGCTACCGGCCCCAACAATAGTTACCTCTACCTACTTCTCACTACCGGAATCTTGGGCTTGGTAGGGTGGGGGGTCTTTTGCAAAAATCTGTATCTTGGGTCCACCCACAAACCTATGCTGATCTTCTTTTTTCTCGCTTCTCTCTTTAACAACGTGATGTTCTATCCCTTTGCGCTGCTCTGGGTTTTACTCATAGAATCACAATCAAGTTTTGATCTTTGAGTTTTACGCTTTGTGTTACTTTATGGCTCCCACCTCAGCTTGATCGTACTAATGTTTTCGTTGCCCGCATGATCTACCGCCCTTATCTGGATTTCTTGGTCGCCCTCGACCAGTTGGTAGGGTAGCGTAAACTTGCCGTCGGACTGCACGATCACCATTCTCTCCCCGATATACACCTTGCTTCCTGCTTCATCCACCGCCCCAGCAAAATTAGCAATCCGTTGGGTTTGGCCGCGGAAAACATCTCCGTCTCGCGGCGAAT